>JANMZB010000040.1:0-2382 GCA_031382725.1 Sphingobacteriaceae bacterium
ATTCCAGCAGTCAGGAATAATGAATGGTAAGAATGGAGTTTTTGAAATTGGACTTACTAAGGATGGCATAATTGACCATAGATTTTTCAGACCTATAAAATAGTCAAGTGATGAAATATTTAGTAGTAGATGCCTCATTGAACGGCACAGGAATTAGAGATAAATATGAAGGCGGGTATCTTACCCCAGAGGAATTAAATCTAAGTAATGATACTAAAAATCGGCTTGATGAATGGTTGTCAAAGTATGAAAATGAGCATTACAATGGATTTACTGATAATAATATTATTGATGAACTTGACCGAGAAGGAAAAGAGATAGCCTTAACGATTAAAAACGAATTGTCGGAAGCGAAATTGGAATACTTTTCCGATGCACGAATGACCAGTCAAGTGATATAGTAACAAAGCCCGGTTGCGCGCCGGTGAGCAGGCAACCCGTAATCTGTTCCAGAACAAGGTACTGCTCACGGCGCTGGCCCTCTAACAGTATGACTTCCACGCCCGTCACTACGATGCGGCCCTGGGCCGATGGCACGCCGTGGACCCGGCCAATCAGTTTGCTTCCCCCTACACGGGGATGGGCAACAACCCGGTGATGGGGGTAGATCCGGATGGCAGGATTTGGCATATTGTGATAGGAGCGGTGATTGGCGGGGTAGTGAACCTGGGCGTTAAAGCCTTTCAGGGGAAAATTAATAGTTGGGGCGATGGCTTTGCCGCTTTTGGTATTGGTGCGGCGGGCGGGGCATTGACCGCTGCCACGGGCGGGGCCATTGCCGCCTCGGCGGGCCTGTCGGTGAGCACGGTAGCGGGGGGAGTAGTGGCCGGCGCCAGTGGGGCGGCCTTTGGCAGTCCGGTACAGGGGATCGGCAATGCGATGTACTTCGGGGATGCCTATGGTGGGGGGCAGTTCCTGACCGATGTCATAGCAGGTGGCCTACTGGGCGGCGTTGCCGGGGGAGTAGCGGGTTGGCTGAAGAACATCAAGAATGTTCGCAACGGCGGCCAGCCGGGAGACATCTGGGGCTTCAAGGCCGGTGTTAAGAGAAACATCATTACTTTTAATTACCCTGAGCCGATAGGAGCTTGGGGCCGGGATGGGCAGCCCTTAAAGGAGTTTGCCGGGCACAAGTTTGGGGGGATGGAGTACTTGGACGAGGGGGTAAGAAGCACTCCGCAACCCTTTGCTGGGGCCGCTAGGGGGGGAGTAGATGCTATTGAAGATTTAATAAAACTTAATGGAGGTAGGAACTCAGTTACCATTGAAACAGCAACTCAAAAGATAAGATATGACCTAGCAGGCAAGCCTCACGGTGGGGTTCCAACTCCCCATAAGCAAGTATACATTAAGAATTTTGTAAACGGGATTCAGAAAAGCGTGTCAAGGGTAAGTAAGGCAGCTTTCCCGATGACTGAACAAGACTTAGAATTAGTAAGAAGATTTTTAAATGGACAATAACCATGAAAGTCAATTCAAAAAAAATCGAACTGTTTAAAGACTTATCGCAATTTGATCTAGATAATGTTTATTATGACTTTCATAACGATTTTGATTGTATTAAGATTGTGTTCGAGGGTACTTTCATATTGTTATTATTTAGGAAAATTATTGAAGGATATATTATTTCATTTAAGTTTGATAATGTAATTTTAGTGAGTTTTGAGTTTGAAAACTTTAATAAAATCAAAAATCTTACCATTGATAATATATACAGAGGCCGTTTTGAAAAAGATCGCCAATTGATTGAGTTTAGTAGTGATGGGAAATCCTATTTTTATTTGGAGTTTGTTGAAGGTATAAGAATGGAGTTATGGTGTGATTATATAGTAATTGAAAAAACAGAAGTTTAGGCTGTCGCTGATTGAATAATAGCGATTGGGTACTTTGTTTTTAAGGACATAACTCACTTAAGGCTTTGCCGCTTTTGGTATTGGTGCGGTGGGCGGGGCATTGACCGCTGCCACGGGCGGGGCCATTGCTGCCTCTGCGGGCCTCTCAGTGAGCACGGTAGCCGGGGGAGCCTTGACCGGGGCCAGTGGGGCGGCCTTTGGTGGTCCAGTGCAGGGGATCGGCAATGCGGCTTACTTCGGGGATGCCTATGGTCCGGGGCAGTTCCTGACGGATATTGTAGTAGGCGGCGTACTGGGCGGCGTTGCGGGAGGCGTATCGGGTTGGCTCAAGAACGTCAAGAATGTTCGCAACGGGGGACAGCCCGGAGACATTTGGGGCTTCAGGACCGCTGGCAAGGGACAGGGTGTAGATCCTTCTAAGTTAGGGCAAGCTTTTCCGGAGAATGGGCAAGCTGTCTTCCCTGATGGGGTCGATCCGCTAACAGGGCAATCTTTCAAAGGAGGTACATACGATGTAAGCTTTCCATCC
>JANMZB010000082.1:0-13998 GCA_031382725.1 Sphingobacteriaceae bacterium
CGGGTGTGCCGTCGGCATTAAATGTGCCATGGAAAACGGTGCCGTCCGCAGCATAAGTAAACGTTCCCCTGATCGGGAGATGATTTGCAAATTCGCCTTCTAATACATTACCCGAGGCAAAACGCATTTTTCCTTGGCCACTAAATTTACCATTACGAAAAGAACCGGAATAAACATTGCCAGATGGAAATCGGATGGTTCCGGTGCCGTTTTCACAATCACCCTGACAATTGATATCGCTTACCAACGCATCGCCCGAACCTAACACTATCTTTTCCTTTTTATACTGCATGAATCCATTTTTATAAGTTACCGCAGTCGAAACTTCTTTTTTAAAGAGTAAACCTTCCCCTTCTTCTCTGCCATTCTCAAAATGCCCTTCATACCTATCGCCGCCCCCATAATCCATTATTCCAAATCCATGGGGTTTGCCATCTTTAAACTCTCCTGAATAGGTAGCATATCCTAAATCTATCTTTCCCTTACCGTCTTTGCAATTGCCTGATAAACATTGTGCTGATGCGTTGCTGTTGACAATAATAAAGGCAAAAAATAAAAATTTAGCAGGGAGTTTCATAAGGCAGATTAGTCGTTATTGACGTAAAGTTCAGGTATACATTTAATAAAATAGCTCACATCTTTGGATGAAAAATTGAATCTGCCTTTTACGTAACGTTCCGCATCCGTGCATTCTCCCCCTTTTATAAAATGATAGCCGATGTACTCACTATACGCACCTCTTTTGGCAATTTCTTCCGCTATCGCTTTCTCATTCTTTAATCCGCCGCTATATCCCTGCTTGTTGCCATACAAAGTCCAGGCAGTCGCGCTCTTCGCTATTTCTGTAGACTTGTTACCGTAGTAAACTATCATTACGCCTATCTTACCATTTACCACCTGCGTACTCAAATCAGCAGACGACGATTGTATATTGCTTCCGCCATTTGAGTTGGTATTCATTTTTGTGCCTGCTATTGGTAGCTTGTTCCCTGTAATATCAGTTCCATTGGTAGATATATTTGATTTAGAGGTATAGAACAACACGCCTTCTTTAGCAGTAGGACGAAACTGTTCAGGCATGTGTTGGTTTTCGTCAAATGGTAACCAAACCAGCATAAACGAATATCCCATCACACTAAAGTCCGATAAATTATATGCTTTATAGTACGGTAACATTTGGGTGCTTTCTTTTTTATAGCTTAAACCTTTAGGTTTACCTGTCAACGCTACAATTCTCTTGAAAATACTATCTACCTGGACATCATTAAAATCCGAGTTCTTTTTTAAGTATTTCTTTTCATGTTTATTACCAGTTTGGGAAATAGGTGAGTAAGAAACCAGTTGTACGGGTTTAGTTTTTTTAAAACTTGCCGTTAAGGGATCAAGACTTTGCTGCCCTTTGGCATTTACGTTTAGCAATAACAACATAACTATAGAAAAGAATAGAGATTTTCTCATAATGTATTTTAAACTTTATAAACAATTAATCAATTTCCGGCAGCCTCCAGCTTCTTTGCTTTAGCCTTATATTCCTCACTAAGTGCGTCGCCTTTTCCGGTACGCTTTACACCAACGGCCATTAACATATTAGCAAGAGCACTGTTGCTGTTAACGCTTAAAGCTTTTTGGGCCCACTTATATACGTCGTCCCAATTTTGTTGCTGCACTGCTATACTTGCCCGATTATTGATGATATCAACATTTTTAGGAGAAAGACTAAATCCCTTTTCTGCGAGAAGGACGGCTCTCGGGATATCCTTAACATTTAGCGCCGCAATAGACGCACTGTTAAAATCTTCTCCTGTAGGTTGGTATGAATTTTCGGCTAATGCTTGTGTGAATTCCTGGTCAGCTTCGGCCATTCGTTTTTGGCGCATTAAGTATTCGCCGTAAACAATACGAATCCCTGCATTATCTTTTTGTGCTCCATTCACTGCCTCCTTTAAAACTGCTTCTGCTTCGGCGGGTGTAGCGGCTTTAATTGCAGAATTCATTAAGCCACGGTAATAGCGTGTAGTAACAGGGGATAGCTCGATTGCCTTTTTAAAATCTGTAATAGACGCTGTAAAGTTTGAGACATTATTATAGTAATCGCCACGTAAACGGAAGAAATAGGCAGGTGCGCTTTTGCCCTCGAGTTCAATCGCCTTAGTGATGTCTGCAATTGCCCGTTCATCCAGCCCTTTATCCGAGAAGATCACAGCTCTATATGCATATGGATCAGAAAGGTCAGGCGACATACGTATTACTTCAGAGTATTCCCGAAGTGCCCCTTCAATATCTTTCCCGGTTTGGTCGCTGATATAAGCATGAAAGAATTTGGTGTAGGCATTGCCGGGATATTGTTTTTCGAATGCCGGGTAAGCAGTTTCAACTGCTTTTACATCACTTTGCATGTACGCCTTAACAATGGCATCAAATGCGGGTCCTTTTGGTACAGCCGGAGGTTGGGCTATACAGGCAAAAGTTATTAGAAACAAAATGCCTGAAAAAAACAGCTTTGACATGGGTAATTATTTAATCAATTATATATCAGTACAATGATAATAATTATTATAAGAAAAGGAAAAAGGCTAACACGTCTCTCAGAGATAGGCCTATGTACTAAGTGATAATAGTGGCTATTCATTCATCATCGAATTCTTGTATTACTTATCCCAACCAAAGATAATATTGCCAGCATCTTGATGTAACTTTGCACTATGAGCAATAACGATATCATGAAAAAGCTGCGGGTAGCGATGAAGTTCACCGACACCGATATTATTCATGTGTTAAGTCTGGTTGATTTCAGAATCAGCAAAACCGAACTGGGTGCCATTTTTAGGAATGATGATCATCCTAATTTTAAACCATGTGGAGATCAGATACTAAGAAATTTTTTAAACGGTCTGATTATCTATACACGAGGGGTGAAGGAATCTTGATCTTATAAGAGTTTATTCCTTTTCATGTTAAATCATACTTACTTTCATTTGAAATAGCCCAACTCACATTAGATACAAAATATAATGTTCCGGCAAGGAAGCAATTCTAAAAGTTTGTGCCTGAGGGATACTGTCGTCGCCCTCATAGCCGGGCGTTGGCCTAGTAACTTTTCCTTGATGAAAAGTCACCAAAAATCAAGAACAAAAAGAATGCTCAGCCGCTTTTTTGTTCGGGCTACCGCTCGCTCTTTGGTTATTTTAGTGATTTTATGTTACGGAAGTTCAAACGCCAAATGCATTTCGCAGGCTGGCCTCAGAGGATTGAGCGTTAAGAAAGTTTAAAAGAAGGCTTGCGGATAGAAAATAATGAGCTGTAAGGAAGCAATCCGGAGAAGCGGATTAGAAAGTTCAAGCCTGCACGACAATAACCCGCGGTTTGGATTGCAGATAGCCTTCTTTTAAACTTTTAGCTCAAGACTCGAAAGCCTTGATTTATTCATTGGCTTACATTGTTTTCAAAGGAATGTATGAGATCGATGCGCTAAGTATTGTTTCTTTTCATCCAAGGAAAAGAAAGAAGCCTGCCCGGCAAGGGCGTAACGTAACGTTACATTCATAGCTTTGGTGTAATTTTAATACACGATAGTTTCAGCTTTTCGCCTTATCTTCTTAATTTCACCGCTTTATGGCTTTATCGTACAAAAGAATAATTATTAAAATAGGCTCTAACGTGCTAACCAAGGATGATGGCTTGCCGGATTTCAAACGTATGGCGCAGTTGGTTGAGCAAATTTCGGCTATAAAAAAAACTGGCAAGGAAGTAATTCTTGTTTCCTCGGGTGCGGTAGCATCCGGACGGAGCTTGTTAACTGTATCGGATAAGTTTGATGCGGTGGCAACCAGACAGCTTTTTGCATCGATCGGTCAGGTTAAACTGATCAATAAATATTCAGAACTGTTTGAAAAACATGAGCTGCTTTGCGCCCAGGTTTTGGTAACCAAAGAAGATTTTCGTGACAGGCTGCATTATCTCAATATGAAAAACTGCTTCAGCATTCTGTTGCAGCATAACGTAATACCGATCATCAATGAAAATGATGTGATCTCGGTTACCGAGCTGATGTTTACCGATAACGACGAACTTGCCGGTTTAATCGCTTCGATGCTAGATGCTGATGCCTTGATTATCCTGAGTAATGTGGATGGTATTTATAATGGTGATCCTAAAGACAAAAAATCTGAAGTCATTCAGGAAGTAAGTGCGTCCATGACCGGGTTTTCTTCTTTTATCACTACGCAGAAATCTCAGTTTGGCAGGGGAGGAATGATTACCAAATCTACAATGGCTCATAAAGTGGCACAGCTTGGTATTGCGGTTCATATTGCGAATGGTAAAAAAGATAATATCCTTTTGGATGTGTTGAACGAGTTGGTTATTAATACACGCTTTATTCCTCAAAAAAATGCTTCGGGGAAAAAGAAATGGCTGGCACATTCAGAAAATTACGCTAAGGGGATTGTCCGGATTAATGAAGGCGCCCGACTTGCATTAATATCGTCTAAAGCGAGCAGCCTTCTCCCGGTAGGAATACTAAAAATTGAGGAAGACTTTCAGAAAGGCGATGTCATTAAAATAATTGATGAGAACGCAAAGCAAGTGGGCTTGGGAATTGCCGAGTATGGATCTGATAAAGCATCGGAACGCATCGGTTTAAAAAAACAAAAGCCTTTAGTTCATTACGATTACTTATTTTTAAACTCCGAAATACAATAATATGGAGATCAAGGATACATTTTTAAACGTTCAAAAAGCCAGCCGTTCTTTAGGATTGCTGGCAGCGGAAAAGGTAAATGCCGTGCTTTTAGATTTGGCGGATGAAGCTGTAAAGCAGATTCCGGCTCTTTTAGTAGAAAATCAAAAAGATTTGGACAGAATGGATCCCAAAGATCCCAAATATGATCGACTGCAATTGAGCGAGAAGCGTATTCAGGATATTGCTAATGACATTAGGAACGTTGTTTCACTTCCATCTCCGCTGGGTAAATTACTATCGGAAAAAAAATTGGAGAACGGACTACTAATCAAAAAAGTAAGCGTGCCAATGGGCGTTATTGGTGTGATCTATGAAGCGCGCCCTAATGTAAGTTTTGATGTGTTTTCACTTTGCTTTAAAACAGGCAATGCCAGCATTCTAAAGGGAGGTAGCGATGCTTCTTTTTCAAATGAAGCGATTATCAAAGTAATTCATAGCGTTTTAAAGAAGCATAATATTGATACAAATGTGGCGGAACTCCTTCCTCCCGACAGGACTGCTACTGAAGCTTTATTGAACGCAGTCGGATTTGTTGATGTGATAATTCCACGCGGTAGCCAGGGTTTGATCGACTTTGTACGTCTGAATGCTAAGGTTCCTGTAATTGAAACGGGTGCAGGTATTGTTCACACTTATTTCGACGCAAGCGGCGATCTCGAAAAGGGAAAAGCCATTGTTAATAATAGCAAAACCCGCAGGGTAAGTGTTTGTAACGCGCTTGATTGCCTAATTATTCATGAAAGCAGGTTAGTTGATTTACCGGTAATTGCAGCGCCGCTGATAAATTCTAATGTTGAGTTGTTTGCAGATGATCTGGCTTATCAATCTCTAAAGGCCAGTTACCCCGAAAATTTATTACAGCCTGCCAGCGATGAACATTTTGGTACAGAATTTCTTGACTATAAAATGTCGGTGAAAACCGTTAAAACACTTGAAGAGGCTCTGGAACACATTGCAAATTACAGCTCAAAACATAGCGAAGCAATCGTTTCTGAGGATTCGGCATCAATAGAAAAGTTTTTAAATTCGGTGGACGCAGCGGCAGTTTATGCTAATGTATCAACGGCTTTTACTGATGGTGCTCAGTTTGGTTTAGGAGCAGAAATTGGTATCAGTACTCAAAAACTGCATGCCCGCGGTCCGATGGGTTTAGATGAATTGACAAGTTATAAGTGGATTGTTGAAGGTCAAGGTCAAATTCGAGCCTGATCTTTTTCTTGTAACCTGCATGATGAGCTGTGAAAAAAATTTATCATAAAGAAAACCTTTTTCTTCAATTTGTTTTTTATCATCACATAAATGAACCTAACCTCGGGTTCTTATAAGTAATAGCAATGAGAGAAATACCTTTAACCGTACGCCGGTCGATCGAATTATTTGGGTTAGTACTTCTTGGATATATCCTTGTTCTTGGAAAAGACCTTATAATGCCCGTACTGATGGCTTTTTTCATCAGTATTATGCTATTGCCGGTGCACCATTTTTTTAGACGCCGTAAAATTCCTGAAGCATTATCTATATTCTTTTCTATTCTTTTATTAGCGCTGTTTGTAGGTTTAATTGTTTGGTTTTTTTCCTCCCAGGTTTCTTCTTTAATCGCAGATTTTCCGCAAATTAAAAGGAATGTATCCAAGCATCTTACTTCACTAAGCAGTTGGATCAACAGTGTTAGCAGTTTTTCAACACAAGAACAAGCAAAGTTTCTCGATCAGCAGGCAAACAAACTTTTAAATACTGGAGGTAATATACTTAGTGGAGCGGCCGGTTCTGTGTCATCAACACTTGTTTTTGTGGGATTGCTTCCAATTTATATCTACCTGATACTCTTTTATCGGAACCTGTTATTAAGGTTCGTTTTCCTTTGGTTCCCCGAAGAAAATCATCAAAAAGTTCGTGGGGCAATGCTCGAAACGAAAGTGATTATTAAAAGTTATTTATTGGGATTGCTTATCCAGATTACCTACGTTACCATTTTATTAGGAGGCATACTTTTAATAATCGGAATTAAGCACGCGTTACTAATAGCTGTTATTTTCGCTTTCCTTAATTTGATACCTTATATAGGTGCGTTGATCGGCAATTTAATTGGGGTGATGCTAACGCTTACTTCTTCTGATGAAGTATGGCCAATTCTTGCCGTACTGGGCACTATTGCCTTTGTCCAGTTTTTAGATAATAATATTCTAATGCCTCGCATTGTAGGTTCTAAAGTGAAAATAAATGCATTGGCTGCCATTCTTGGGGTTTTCCTGGCCGGAACTCTGGCAGGTATCTCCGGAATGTTTTTATCACTACCTATTATCGCTATTTTAAAAGTCACTTTCGATCGATCTCATATCTTCAGACATTGGGGTGTTTTACTTGGAGATGAACTTCCTGATCAAAGCCCAATGAATACACCCGAATTAAGGGTGCAGAATGAAGAAATAAAAGAGCAGCTAGAAATTGATAACGAAATTGAGCCAACTTAAATTAAGGCTGCTTATCATTTGGGACAATCCGAAATCGTTTCTGCCTACATATCACTACAAAGACCCATACACTTTGTACGAGGGATAATTTAATATTTTAGTTTTAGGATAAAAATTATTCTTTGCTAAATGCCTGTTTATCGTCAGGGTAAGAAATAGCCTCCTTCAGGTAATTATATATTTTTTTAACATCAGGGTGCTTTTTGGCCCTGTATTGGGTAAGTACGTGTAATTATAACCTATAAAAAACATGTACAGTAATAATCCTGGTGAGCAACAGCTTAAAGAAAACATAACCGGAAAAGTTACTATTCCAGTTATAGAAGAACACCTCACTGTCGATAAAAAAGAGATTGAAACCGGCAGGGTTACTATCACTAAAAAAGTTCATAGCGAACAACAACAGGTAGAAATCCCGGTGGTAGAAGAAGAGGTTGATGTACAACGAATCCCATTTAACCAATATATAGAGAGTACGCCGCCAGCGGTGCGCTACGAGGGCGAAAAAACTATTATCCCTATCTTAAAAGAGGTTTTGGTTGTCGAAAAGAAACTGGTTCTTGTTGAAGAGGTACACATAACCCGGAAAAAAAATCACAGCAAAATTTCGCAACAGGAAACTCTCAGACAAGAAGAGATAATCGTAAACCGGGTTGATCATAACCCAAAATCTATCTAAAAACAAATAGCTATCTAAATTTTAAAGGAGAAACATTATGTCACAAACAGTAATTGGAATTTTCGAAAACGAAAATGAAGCGCAACAAGCAGTTCAGAACCTGGTTAACCATGGTTTCAACAGAGAAGATGTAGATGTTGCAAGCAGCTCATCGCAAACAAATAACAGTAACGACCACAATGAAGATGACAGCTTCGGCAGCAGCATCAGTAATTTCTTCAGTTCATTATTCGGAAGTGATGATGATCGTACAAGCAGTTATTCTGAAGTGGCAAAACGCGGATGCACAGTGACTGTACATGCACGTTCTGAAGCTGAAGCGGAGCGAGCCGCTGATCTTTTAGACGAAAACGGTGCAGTCGATATTGATGAAAAGGCTAGCGAGTATCGCAGCAATCAATCGTATGGTTCTGATGTTTCGTCAGATTCATCAAACCGTAATACCGGATCTGATTATAACCAAAACGATATTTCAGATCGCTCAATTCCAATCATAGAAGAAAACCTACACGTTGACAAACGTGAAGTTGAAGCTGGCGGTGCCCGTCTTCGTAGTCGTATTGTTGAAAAACCAGTTGAAGAAAGTGTTCGTCTTCGTTCAGAGCATGTAAATATTGAGCGTAACCCTGTTAATCGTCATGCTACCGATTCAGATTTTAATTGATTTGAGGAAGGTACAATTGAATGCGCGAGCACAAAGAAGTGCCTGTAGTTGAAAAAGAAGCCCGGGTTAAAGAAGAAGTTTCTTTAATTAGGTAAGGTGAACTTGTTTTGTCCAAGCAGGGTCTCTCACAGAGGACCCTGCCTTAATAAACGTCAAATCCCTTAAAACTCCCACCTATAAAACAAATTTGGAAAAATCCCCAAAGCATCATACGTATTCCTCACTTGGCCGTTTACTTCGTTATAGCTTTGACCTGTTAAATATGTTTTTCCGGTTACGTTTACAATATCTAACCCGGTACTCCAGTTGCTTGCTTTCCTGTTTCTTTTGAACGCGATTTTCAGGTCTGGCTTAAAGTATAAATCGTCTTCCAGAGAGTAAGCTTTACTGTAATCTAAAACGGTATACCCTTTTTGACGTGATTCTGCAAGATTGAGAGGGGTGAAGCGAGCCGGCCCGCCTACCACCATTCTAACATTCAACTGAATCAAGTTTTGCTTGCTGCGGCCAACTCCCCATTCTTTACCTCCCACGAAAGTGACCAGGTACTTGCGGTCAAAGCTTGTAGAACGTTCCCGACCTAAAATATCGGTATATAATGACCGGAAAACAGAACCGGTAAGCATATAATACGAGCCTTTGTTAAAGAAGCGCTCAAGCGTAAACTCTAATCCATAGTTTTTGCCTTTTCCTTTATTGTAAAAACGGTCGCGGCCATAGTTAAATCCTGCGGCATTTACAGCTGACGAAGTTGCCTCTTCGCTAAAGCCCACGGGGACATCAAACAGCGACTGATAATACGTTTCGGCCTTGAAGCGAAGTTGAGAGGAAATGTTCCAATCGTAAGCTAAGATAAAATGATGTGCCTTGCTCAAATCCAGGTTTTTGTTACCGAGGGAGAAGTTGCCGAGGCCGTCGTCAATCTGCGCTAAATAAGTAGACGGAGCTTCTAAACGGCTATGTAAGCCGTATCCTGCCGAGATACTTTTATTCCCGGAAACTTTAAACGAAGTACTAAAACGAGGCTCAATGGAATAATTACCGTTGAGGTTGTATCGTAAATAATGCAAGCCGGTAACAAATGATACCGCGCCAGCTGGCCGATATTTCCATTGTGCGAAAGCCTGGAGATAAGATGTGTTTCCTTTGCTGTCAATTAATAATTCACGCTTTCCCGGGATGGTGTCGTTAACCGAAATTGCAAAGTTTTTAAATTGAAGAAAGGAAATATCGCCCCCGAGGCGAAGCGTACTTTTTGTTCCGAGACGATAATTTAAAGTGCTGCTAAAACGTACAGCAGAGTTTCTAAACTGCTCTTCGTTTTTCACTTCTTTAACGAAATTGTTTGTTAAGGAATCTGATTTGTACTTGTTTTGGCTGATATTGTACGATACTCCTGAGTATATGTAGCCTTTGGCAAGGTTGTGAGTGTAAGTAACTCCGCTAATGCCGACTTTACTATTGTACGTATCGCTAAAGCGTTTGTACTTATCAATTTTCCAAAGCGTGGAATCTTTTTCGGCCGGGGTATTGCTATTACCGTCGCCGCCAATTCCGTAAAAAGTAAATACACCCGTTTTTGCCGGAACGTTTACGTTAAAGATTAAATCCTGATAAAAAGGGGCAAATTCTATTAATCCCGCTTTTTGAGCCAAAGCTAAAGACGAATAGCGATACTTGAATAAGTAGGATGCCTTGCTTTTTGAGGAGAACGGACCTTCAAGTCCAGCTTCGACACCTAACGTACCGGCTTGAATATTATACTCTCTTTTGTCAGGATTACCTTTCCGAAGCCGGATGTCAAACACGCCCGAAAGAGCATTTCCATATTCGGCGGCGAAGGCTCCTGTAGAAAAATCGGAGTTTGCCAGGACCGAACTTGTTATCATGCTTATCCCTCCAAAACTTGAACCTTCTTCCGAATAATGATTTGGATTGTAAGTCTCCATTCCGGCAATTCGCCATAGCAAACCTCTGGAAGAATTTCCTCTTATAATAATCTGATTGCTTTCAGCACTGCCAGTTTGTACACCGGGATAAACCGCAACTGCTCTCGAAGGATCATCAACACTTCCCGCATAGCGCTGCGTTTCTTCCACCGAAAACATACGGCTGCTTACTAGAGCCATATCATTCAAGGGACGTTCTTTTGCGGGTTTTTTTGTGCTTTTAATAACCACTTCCTCCAGGTTTGTAAACGACACTTCCATCTCAATATTCAAAACAGTTTCTTTCCCTGACGAGACCTGAATATTTGGTAAGTCGACAGGAGTAAAGCCAATTTTGCTAAAGCGAATATCAATTCGGCCCACCGGCACTTTTTCAATTACAAAATATCCTGCATCGTTTGTTTTAGCGGTATAGTTTGATAGTTGCTTTACAGTAACATTGGCGTAGGCAACGGGGCTTTTGGTCTCTTTGTCTATAAGCTGCCCCTTAACCGTTTGTAAATGTTGCGCTTTAAGCGAATTCGGAACAATAAATAATAGAACGGCAAAAAAACCAAGTTTAAATCTGCCGGTAAGTTTTTGTGTGTAAGATTTAAGTTTCATTAATGTATCATTTTCGAGTAAGACAATAAGCGTAGCACCTTACCCCTACGAAGGTGTTAAGTTTTTTTTAGAGTTAATTATCGAATACTGCAAAGAAGCATCAAAGTGATGAATTTGACGTCTTTTTAAGCTTATCGGGACGTCCTAATGGGTATTAATGGACTTGGCGTGATTTCGAGAGGAGGGATTTCTAGTAAAACCAAAGTTCCAATTTTAATAATGCGATGCGGGTATTTTTAAAATCAATAATTTCAATTTAGAGGGGATTTGCGTTAGGGATTGCAGTGAAAATTCTTTAAAACACTTGTCATATCGAACGCAGAGAGATATCTAAAGCGCAAACTCAAGAGATCCCTCCTTGGGTCGGGATGACAAAATGCTTAATTAAAGTCTTTTATACTTCTTTTTAGGAAATAATTATCCCTCAGGATGACAAGACAAAAAGATTGTAACGAAAAGCCCGCCCGAACGCCCAAAAAGCAAAATCCATCATTAAGCTCGGGTTAAAGGGAGAAATGTTATAGTTTTACGAATGATGAATGTCACGCTGACTGTTTATTTGTGCTTTATTTGTGCAGCCATTTGCAATATGGTATTGACAGCGGTTTTGCTGGTAATGCGGCGTGACGGCAAGCGAGATGCCAATTGGTTGCTGGCCTTGCTGTTAATCTTTCTGGCAGCTGGCTTTTTCACTGATATTTTCTCCGCGACAGGATTTTATAGCCGATATCCGCACTGTTTAGGGTACGAATCTTTTTTCACGTTATCTCTAGGGCCCTTACTATACTACTATATACGGCAACAAACCCGGCCCGATCAGCGGCCCAGAGCAGTGGATGGCTTGCATGTTTTATCGTGGATAGTGTATGCTTTGTTGTTAAAGGACTTTTTCTTAAGTGATGATGCAACAAAGCGTGCCTTCATGACGGATATCAAATCTATCTCAAATTATACGCTTTCTAATAACTTTGTAGTGGTACAACTACTTTTATACGGCTTGGCTTGCTACAGAATGCTCGCAAGGCACAGTCGTATCATAGAAGACGTGCTTTCTACGCCAGACAACAAACGTCTTACCTGGCTAAAACATTTACTGGCTGCCGCCGCTATATTATTTGCGGTTTGGGTAATCATTAACAATTCTACCGTAAATGATAGTTTACTGGGTTTTACGCTTTTGATTTTCAGCTATTGGGTTGCATACAAGGCACTTGGTCAGGGATTGATATTTGACAAGAACTCAACGGAAGCAGTACTACCCATTTTCCGGGAGGAAGAGCCCGAACAGCGATACCGGAACTCAAACCTTACGCAAGCTGCAATTGAAACTATTGGGGCAAAATTGGTTGAATTTATGGAGCAAACAAAGCCTTATCTTGACCCTGCACTAAGTTTAACCAGTCTGTCGTTGCAACTAAATGTTAATCCCAATCATCTCTCTCAGGTGCTTAACGAGGGCTTCAAACTGAATTTCTATAACTTCATCAACAGCTATCGTGTTGAAGAAAGTAAGCGACTATTAATCGACCCGGCATTTGCTCATTACAGTATCATAGCTATTGCAGGCGAGGCCGGGTTTAATTCTAAATCGACTTTTAACAAAGTATTTCGTGAAATTACGGGCGTTTCTCCTTCTGAATACGTAAGGCAGCAGCAATCAGTTGGGATAAATTAATCGCTAAAATTTAAACCTTCTTTTTGAACGATGGTAAAAATCACCAATATAGCACACTGAAAAAATACCTGATAAAGAGTCCATGGTTAAATAAAAGTGAATTTTATAGAAAGGTTCAGGCTGCTGCTATGTACCGGAAGCCCTGCTGTTGCTGCAAGTCCTCATTCCGCGCACCGGGCCTGGCTTCATTGCGGGCTTTACGCGGCCATCAGGTTTAGATGGGAAATTAGTTTCCTTGTGGAGAAATAAAATAAGGAGTAAATTCAATTAAAATTTTAAGGTCGATGGCAAATAATACGTTCAACTTTCGTGGTGGCTCAACCGGACAATGGGAGGTAATAAAAATGCAAACTATAACAGGAGACCCTCTACAAGCAGTTACACATCTGGATATTCAGCCAGCTTCTGCCCAAGCTCCGGGAGATCATTTATGGATTTTAAAAGGACTGATAAGTAATCTTAGATATACAGAAAAGCACGAAAAGGATAGTCTGGTTGCCATACAGGAAGACCTCGGCCGGGCTCATGCTACTTGTGCCGCTTTAATCCCACTACGAAAATCAGAAACCTGGTGGTTGCTGGCGCAAGATGAAAGGCGAGCCATTTTTGAAAAACAATCGCACCATACTCAAACAGGGCTCAAATACCTACCTGCTATCGCCCGAAAATTATACCACTGTCGAGATTTGGGTGGCCCTTTTGATTTTTTAACCTGGTTTGAATACGCACCTTCTCATTCGGATGCTTTTGAGGAGCTCGTTGCAAGTTTAAGAAGTACGGAGGAATGGACTTATGTAGATAGGGAGATTGATATTCGGTTAAAAAGGGTAACTCCCGATGCTTTTTTGTAATTAGGATATTACTTAATTTGTCATTTATTAAACAATGTGTAACTATGGGCCTAAGCAGGACTTGGGAAGGCGGGGCCTTCACTAGAATTAGGATGAACTACGGTTTTGTATTAATTAACTACCTAACATTTTAGTAAAAACAGATTTGTTAAGAACATTACTTAACTATACAATTATTAGTTGAATACAGATAATATAGTTATTGTTTTCTAACCTCTTTTGTTATAGTACCTTCCCCATTGCAGGCTTTACATTTTATTTGACTGGATTGAGATGTTTTTAACGATTGGCCTGCCCTGATCAATGATGCATATCCGGTAGAACTCGCCTGATATACATTAGGTGTAAGCTGCTCATATTTTGTT
>JANMZB010000096.1:0-1128 GCA_031382725.1 Sphingobacteriaceae bacterium
CTTCCAGAGCTTTTAGGAGTCCTGCTAATTTCTGTCCACCGGATTGTAATGCACCAATAACATTTTTAGCAGGAGATTGTAGTATACCAATGATATCGCCGATGAGTTCCTCTCTGGATTTTAGGTTAATTAAAACATCTAAGTTTTCTTCACCTATAAACAAAGAAGAGTCTACGGAAGCACCTTTGAATCGTGGTTTTTCTGCAACTTCTTTTCTAAAATCTTTGATTAATTGGGCAGGTGTTTTACCATTTTCGCAGAACATAATTCCTGAAAACCCTTTTAATACTTTTTCATCAAATGGAGAATAATCAGTAGCCAAGTTAGCCAAAGCCTTCTTGATTAGAGAATTTTTGAATACAGTATACTCAACTCCTTTATGATAACACAATTTTCTAAGTTTGTTTACTTGACCCACGGTCATACCTGAGGCGTCAGTAATGTAGAAGTGAGGATACTGAGAAAACTTCTCAGTAAGATCTTCTACCATTTTATATTTTTCTTCGCGTGTCATTGGATTATATTCCTAAAGAAGATTTGTCGATGATAATACCTGTGCTCATAGTGCTCGAAAGTGTTACGCTTTTAAAATAAGCACCTTTAGAAGAGGATGGTTTTAATTTTTGAATTACTTGAATTAATTCTTGAGCATTTTCAGCGATCTTCTCTGGAGAGAAAGAAACCTTACCAATGCTGGTATGAATAATCCCAGTTTTGTCAACTTTAAAATCAATTTTACCAGCTTTTATCTCCGTAACAGCCTTACCAATGTCCATAGTAACTGTTCCAGCTTTAGGATTTGGCATTAAGCTTCTTGGTCCAAGTATTTTACCAAGTTTACCTACTTTTGCCATAACTGTCGGCATAGTAATAATTACATCGATATCTACCCAACCACCTTCAATTTTCTGAATATAATCGTCCAAACCAACATGATCTGCACCAGCATCCTTAGCTTCTTGAACTTTATCAGGAGTGCATAGAACCAGAACATTAACTTCTTTACCAATACCATGAGGTAAAGAAACTACCCCTCTCACCATTTGGTCAGCTTTCTTGGGATCAACACCTAGTCTGATATCCACATCTACTGAGGAATCAAATTTGGTGAAGGTGATGTCTTTTACT
>JANMZB010000106.1:0-1091 GCA_031382725.1 Sphingobacteriaceae bacterium
CTGAAGAGTTCGTCACCGGGTCGACACCCGACATATCTCCATACATTATGTTTGACTGGTATCAGGTAGTGTACTACTGGACCCCTACCGCTGAATTTCCGTTTGAAAAGAAATTAATCGGCCATTGGATTGGCATAGCGGAGAATTGCGTCGAAAAAATGGCAAATTACATCCTGACAAGCAGCGGTAGCATCCTCATCCGGAAATCCGTTTGGGCATTGACTGATGACGACCTTCAGAAGCCAGCTATTTTGGCGTTAGTAAACAAACTTGACGAATCTATATGTGCAAAAATTGGAATGCAGACGGAAGATGATCTGCCGCCCCCTCCTCTTGACCTATTCAATGTAGATGATGACGAACCGACAGAACCTGTAGACCCTGAGAAATCGAGCCCCGAAGCGGACGACACCACTCCAGAACAGCTTGACGAATATTTGACAGCCGAACTGCTGTTACCCCATGGTGGGGAAACCGTTAAAGCCCGCGTACTTCGGCGCCAACGAGATGGCGACGGTGTTCCCCTTGGACGTCGAAACTCAAATCCAATTCTGGACACCCGGCAATACGAGGTCGAGTTCCCTGACGGGTCAATCGACACGTTCGCTGCCAATATCATCGCTGAGAACCTCTACTCGCAAGTAGACTCAGAAGGTCACCCATACCAGATTTTTAAAGCTATTACTGACCACCGGTCTGACGACCGCGCCCTTTATCCGGGAGAATCGACGTATACTGACAAACATGGCAACGAACGGCCTAAACTAACCACCATCGGATGGGAGCTCCAAGTTGAGTGGGCCGACGGTACATCCTCATGGATACCGCTCAAAGACATCAAGGACTCCAACCCCATTGAGGCTGCAGAATATGCCATATCCAATAATATTGCCGACGCACCGGCTTTTGCGTGGTGGGCACGAAAGGCCCTACGACACCGCGATCGCTTCATCAAGAAGGTCAAAACAGGTATTGGAAACGTACTCACAAATTCGGCATCGAATTGCCAAATACCGTACAAGAAGGCCTCGATATTGACGCCCGTACGGGGACCAGTTTCTGGCGGATAGCCATCGAAAAGGAGATGAAGA
>JANMZB010000108.1:0-3366 GCA_031382725.1 Sphingobacteriaceae bacterium
GGTATTTTAAATTTGCCGGATCATCTACCACGATCACACCTTCCTGCTGCTCTAATAAATTGCGAACTTCGGCCAAATCAAAATCATTCTCAAACTCAATATTTACAGACTCAGAGTGACCGCCCATAACTGGGATACGCACGGTTGTTGCAGTAACACGAATCGAAGCATCTCCCATAATTTTGGTGGTCTCCTTAATCATTTTCATCTCCTCTTTTGTGTATCCGTTATCAGTAAACACATCAATTTGAGGAATTACATTAAGGTCAATCGGGTACGCATAAGCCATCGGACCTTCAATGCCTTTACGCTCGTTCATCAGCTGCTCAACGGCTTTAACACCTGTACCTGTAACCGACTGGTAAGTTGAAACTACAACACGTTTGATTTTATATTTATCATGAAGCGGTTTTAGAACCACTACCATTTGGATGGTTGAACAATTTGGATTAGCGATAATTTTATCCTCCGCAGTTAATACATGCGCGTTAACTTCGGGCACAACCAGTTTCTTGTTTGGGTCCATTCTCCATGCCGATGAATTATCAATTACCGTAATGCCGGCCGCCGCAAATAAAGGCGCCTGCTCTAATGATGTGCTGCCTCCTGCGGAAAATAATGCCACTTCAGGCTTCATCTTAATTGCATCTTCCACTGTTACTACTGTGTAATTCTTACCCTTGAACTCCACTTGCTTACCAGCACTTTTTGCTGATGCGACAGGAATCAATTCAGTAACCGGAAAATTGCGCTCTGCTAAAACTTTTAACATCACCGAACCTACAAGGCCCGTAGCGCCTACAACTGCGACTTTCATTTGTTTTCTAAATTTTTATTAGTTTCGATTTATCTATCTACCGTCAAAGATGAAAAAACTTCTACTTTTTCTTGCCATTTTTTATGGGAATTTTGCGTTTTGTCAATTAAACGAGACGTTTAATGACGATGATTTTACAAGTTCTCCTGCCTGGACCGGAAGCAATTCGAATAACGACTTTATCGTTTCCAACAAACAGTTGCGCTCAAATTCGACCGTTGCCAATTCGAATTCATATCTGAGCACAGCAAATATCCAAGCCACGAATTGCATTTGGGAGTTTTGGGTGAATCTTCAATTTAACACTTCCAGCGCAAATTTTGTAGATGTTTATCTTACCTCCGATCAGGCGAACTTACAGTCCGCTAATATAAATGGGTACTTCGTAAAGATTGGGAATACCAGCGATGAAGTGTCTTTATACAAAAGATCGGGAGCAACGGTTACCAAACTGATAGACGGGGTTGATGGCATTTTAAACACATCGAATAACCGAATTAAGATACGAGTTACCCGAAATATCGCAAACCAGTTTACGCTTGAACGCGATATTACCGGCGTTGGAACATCTTACATTACCGAAGGCAGTATTACTGATGCAACCTTTACTACATCAGCATATTTCGGGGTTTCCATTCAGCAATCTACTTCAAGCTTTCATCAAAAGCACTTTTTTGATGATATCAGCATAAGTCCCATTATTACCGATATATCTCCGCCAAGCCTTTTATTAGCCAAAACAATAGATTCCATTAAGGTTGAACTTACGTTTGATGAAGCAATTGATAGCATTTCGGCGAAGGTAACTTCCAATTATGTTTTTAATAATGGTTATGGAAACCCATTATCGGTACAAACCACATCCGATGCATCGAAATATATCCTCACTCTTTCTAAGGGTTTAAATACAGCATCCTACAATGTAACTGTCGCGAATGTTAAAGATAAAGCTGGGAATGTTATTGCCACAAATAACACCGCCTCGTTTAGTTATCTCCAGCCGTTTAAAGCGAGAAAACTTGATTTGGTAATCAATGAAATCTTTGCCGATCCATCACCTCAAATTGATTTGCCCTCGGTAGAATTTATTGAACTTTATAACACCACTAACCAAACGATTAAACTTAAAGACTGGAAGTATTCCGACCAGACATCAACCGCTGCTTTATCGGCCGATAGTATAATAGCGGGCCAATACTTAATTCTTTGCGCTAAGGCGGATACAAACGAGTACAAAATTTTTGGTAAAACACTTGGCATTTCGCCATGGCCATCACTGAATAATACGTCGGATGTTATCAAACTGGTAAGTCAGGAAAACATATTAATCGATTCTATCGCTTACGCGGATAGCTGGCATTCTTCAACCACAAAGAAAACGGGAGGATGGTCGCTTGAGCGGATAAATCCTAAGTCGGTTTGTAATGGTTTATTTAATTGGGCTAGTTCTACTGATTTAGCCGGCGGAACGCCAGGTAAAAGAAATTCCGCTTTCATCGAAAATTACGATCAGCTTGCTTTCAGCGCCGACAGCATTCGAAAAGTGTCTGATAGTACATTAATTGTTTATTTTAACAAACCGGCTGATGTTTCTACCGCCACAAATGCGTTCAGTTTAACTCCCTCATCAGGATCTATTAAGTCAACTACTTTTGACGCAAGCGCCAAACAAAGCACGCTTCTTTTCAGCAATGCTTTTACCGCTAATAAAACCTATCAATTAAATGTAGCTAACCTGAGAGACTGTGCTCAAAATACAATTTTAGCCAGGTCTTTTAATTTTACTACTCCAAAGTTGCCACCCGTTAGAATTGATACAGCTAAAATTCACATTACCGAAATCTTCGCCGACCCTTCACCCGAAGTTGGGCTTCCGCTTGCCGAGTTTGTGGAAATCTATAACCCCGGCAGGGACACCATTGATTTAGACGGCTGGTCATTTAATGATGCAAGTACTCGTTCCACAATTAGAAGTAAAACTATTTTGCCACTAGAATATTTAATCCTATCCCCGATTGCTGATACTATTCAATACAAGCCTTTTGGAAAAACTATAGGCTTATCGCCATGGCCTTCGTTAAACAATGCTTCCGATAAAATTACATTAAAGAGCTATAAAGGACGCTTGGTTGATTCCATTTCATACAGTGAACACTGGTACAAAAATGATCAGAAAAAAACTGGCGGCTGGTCGCTTGAATTGATTGATAAAACTTCGGTTTGTGTGACTTCTCAAAATTGGCTGGTAAGTAACGATGCTTCAGGAGGGACACCAGGCCGACAAAATTCTGTTCACCAATACTATAATTTACTCGAACCGCTCAAAGTGTTGAATGCATCCTTAAAAGACAGCATTACAATTTCAATCACCTTCAACCGCCCGCCCGATAGCACATTAGCTGCAAATCCAGAAAATTATTCTGTTAATAATGGAGCTGGGAAACCTTCAGCGGTTCGATTATCGACATCATTTACAGAAGCCGAACTAAATTTTTCAACACAACTAGCAAGGGGAAATACTTATCGGGTATCCACTTCAAATATTAAGG
>JANMZB010000137.1:0-1385 GCA_031382725.1 Sphingobacteriaceae bacterium
TGATGACAATGGGATTTGTAACTTACAAAACACAGGAAAGTTATAGGGTGATCAAATCCTATGTCAAACCAGGTATGAAAGCTACAGCAGTAAATAATACTATGGGTTTTGTATTTTCTGGTTTTAATATTGTGAGATGAAATTAATGAATAAAAGTGATTTCTCAATTATGAGATTTCTTCGATTTGACAATTTGCTAAGTACCATTTGCATAGGAATCAACGGCTTCTTTGTAGGAATCCACGCTAATGGTATCTTTCATGTTGTGGTCAGAATTCTCAGAATTCTTATTGAATCCATGGGTGGCTACCACTGACAGACGGGGAGTATTCTCGTGACCTGAACCCTTGATATCTTTATCCAGTGATTTCACCCGTTGTTTTGCACTGATTTGATTTGCTTCTAACTTCTTTCCCTTATGAGCATTTGCTCCCAAACTTTCAGCATGTTCTAGTTGGATAACCTTGAGCTTTGTGGGAACACCAGACGAGCTAACTCGATTTGTACTTGTCACTCCCCTTAGGTCGGAAGGTGTACCATCCTTGTTTGCTGTGGTGATTTGGTAAATGGATATGTTTGGATGATTATCATTGCCTGTTTTTTCTTTCCAAAATAAGCATGGTTGATAAGGTGGCACGAATTTGTTGTTGCGGATAATATTTGGTAGGATGTCACTGGTATTATGTTTACCGATTATGAGTGTGAAGTGTGGGAACTTAGTCGAAATTGCTTCTCGAAGGCAATGGAAAGCTACGATGATGTGACATATGTTGAGTACATTGCTTGCATAGCTGTTGACTATTTCTTTAGTCGCTGAATCTTTTGAAAGATCTGTACATCTAGCCTTATCACGTTCGTAAGCTTGTTTCACATTGGTTGGCATAATAATGTTGAAGAGTCCTTTGTCTTTTTGTGGATGAGTATCTTTCGTTTGTTGAATCATTTTGTTGATGTGGTGGTGACCTTTTGTGACATACTTTGTGTTTTTCAAACCATGAGTATCCAATAAGCTGCTATCTAGCATGTAGTTTGCAACTGATAATGAAAAATATTTGATGGAGATATCCTGAGATTTGAGGCACTCTGATCTATCTTCTCGCTCAACGGAGACAGATTCTGTGAAGGCCTCATGATTTGATGATCGAGGTTCTTGGTGGCTCTTAATAACTTTGAAATTACAAGTTGTCTCGGTATTCTTGGTCTGCTGTTCATGTTTCTCTTTAACAGTGTTGATGATTTCACCTAACTCCCCATCACTGACCCGTAAGAGGGACATGCTCTTATCATGATTGGTGGCATCAATGGCAACGATGCTTAGAACAGTCTTAATGATGTGGGCGCTGCCCTCATCTACTTCTCGTGCATGTGTAAAACCAGGAATATCT
>JANMZB010000141.1:0-1552 GCA_031382725.1 Sphingobacteriaceae bacterium
GCGCCACGATGATTATGCAGATAATTTCAGTATCTTCTAAATCCAAATACAAGGTGAGATATGATTGGTTGATTGTCACCAGTATTGATATCACTATTGCATGAGATCAACATGCTCACAATTTAACGCGTTTGCACGTACCACACAAAATTATTTTTTTTTCACCATAATCCTACGTGTTTAAGTAAGGATGTTGATAAATATCACTCCTACCACAAAAAAGCGTCGCTACTCGTACTCGCTAGCAGCGAAGCGTTCAATCCTCGCTGAGGCTTACGCTGAGCCGCGTAGCGTTAAGCGAGTGGCACGTAAATATAATGTGCAGACCAACCAGCTGCGACAATGGAAGCAACACATTGAATGTGATAGAGACAGCGATACAGAGGCCGATCCTGCAATACCATCATCATGTTCTAAGAGGGTAAGACGTTTTGAGTTATGTCATAAGATTGGGGCAGGTAGGAAGAACTCATTTTCATCAGAGTTGATTGCTGGATTAAAAACTTTTTTTGAGAACAGTCGTGATGAAGATTTTTCGATTTCACTGCGTTTGATGGTGGCACAGGCGAAACTTCTCTCTCCTACTTTGTCATCGGATGTATCAACTCGGGCACTTGAGTCGCGTATATATCGTTTGTTGCAGAAGTGGGATGTAACCTGGAGGCGTGGGACACATAAAGCCCAGAATACACGACATAACATAGAGGTACAGAATGATTACCATTCCTATATTACGATGAAGATACGATTACTTGGGGTTGATTGCAGTGATGTTTATAATGCGGATGAAACTAATATGTACTTCTCACCACAGCCAACTTCTACATATGCGCCACGAGGATCTCGAACAGTTTCAATAAAAGGTGCGGATAGTTCGAGTCGATGTACTGTTATGTTGGGTGCTTCAATGACTGGGAAAAAGTTGCCTCCTTTCTTAATTTTCAGAGGGAAGAATGAGCGTACAGGGCATATAAAGCGGGAGCTTGCGAAGAGAGACGGATATCCGGATGATATGGAGTACGGTGTGCAACAAAAGGCGTGGATGGATGAGGCTTTGATGTTGGAATGGATGGAAAAGATTTGGCAGCCGGAAACTCAACACAGCAACAAAGTTACTTATCTGATTTTGGATGAACATCGTGCACACTTGACGTCGGCGGTACGAAAGGCTTTTGCAGATTGTAATACTGAAGTGGATATTATTCCTGGAGGCTATACAAGCAAACTGCAACCGATGGACGTTGGACTGAACAAGCCTTTCAAGGGATATGTGAGTGACAACTTCACCGACTGGTTGATTATTAATAGGAACAAGAAGCCAACAAGACAGGATGTTTCAGCTTGGATCTTAAGCGGGTGGAATCGGTTGTCGGAGCAGATAATTTTGAATTCATTTCGTGGGTCAGGCTACATCAAGACATCGGGTGACGGAGCTACTGTTTCTACTGCTGAATGTTTGATTGTCGATCATTTGAATTTGATGGAGCCTTCGGATGTAGAGCGTTCGTACATGTCAGATGACGAGATTGAAATGTAGAGTACACACAACAAC
>JANMZB010000144.1:0-6114 GCA_031382725.1 Sphingobacteriaceae bacterium
CCGGTTATAACCGAAAGAGTAACCCATTCCCTGTATCTCTTCCCATGGGTGTTCGTTTGTTAAATCTTCAGTATCATTATATTCTCTTGAATAATAACCTCCGTGTTTGCCACGTACCTGACCCCATCTGTCGTTTATGGCTATTTCATCTTTATTAGGGGCGTTATTATATAACCAGCTCAAAAAGTCTAAACTTTGTAAACGGTTATAATCTTCATCCCAATCGCCATCGGGATATAATATTGAGGGCTGATATTTCATCACCAGTTCCTTCATTTGAGGAACGATGTGATCTGATATCATTTTATCTTCGGGTATTTTATATTTGGAAACAATTGGCTCCGGTAAATAATAACCATTAAAGTTTCCAGGTCTTACTGTAGGGGTACTCTCCCATTCGATTAAGGAAAAATATAATCCCATTTTAAGCCCTTTATTTCTAACAGCTTTGGTTAAATCGCCTACTAAATCTCTTTTAGGACCAACTTCAACAGCATTCCAATTCTTAGAATACGGGCTGCTTGACGGCCAAAGTGCAAATCCGTCGTGGTGTTTGGAAGTTAAGATGATGTATTTTGCACCAGCATCTTTGAAAAGAGTAGCCCATTTATCAGGGTTCCAAAGTTCTGCTTTAAACATTGGAGCGAACTGGCGATACTCAAAATCTTTACCATAAACACGATCATGAAAATCTCTACTTGGACCCTTTTTTGACATCGCTAACACTTCATACCACTCTGCATAGCAATCATAAACAGAACCTTCACGATTTATATAAATATATGATGGAACAGAGTAAACCCCCCAGTGGATAAAAATTCCAAATTTAGCATCCTGAAACCATTGGGGAACCGGTCTGCTGTCGATAGATTCCCATGAGGGAGTATACTTTTTTTGAGCGAATGCTGAACCTGATAGTAAAAAAAGGACAACAAGAAAATTTAACTTATACTTCATTTTTACGTTAGTTTTAATGGAGACTGGTTTAATTGATATTATGGGTCCAAAATAGTTTATTACCCGCACAAATTTCAATATCAAATTAGCAAAATATTAACTTTTATTGGCAAATCATTATACTAATATTACTGGTTGAAACTGACCTTTAATAACTTTTTTGATTCAGATTTGATAAAGTAAAACCAATTAGTGCTTACATTTGTTTAAAAAACTCTCTCTAAGCCTTTTATTAATACACAAAGGGTAAAATGAAATTAGACAACCATTAATTATAAGTATCAGTTTTATTAAACTATATTGTTAATTGATGGATTAAAAATTAAAATTAATGAAGCCTCAATTACTTAAAGTAGAACCTGGCCTAAATTATTCTTTTAGCATAAGACAAGATACCGTTCCGTATTTTCATAATAGATGGCATTACCATCCGGAAATAGAACTTCTTTATGTTGAAAAAGGCAGCGGAACACAGTTTGTGGGTGACAGTATTCAAAGATTTAGTGAAGGAGATGTTTTATTAATTGGTTCCAACTTGCCTCATTACTGGCGGTGCGATGAAAGCTATTTTCAAAATTCCCCGGATATTAAAGCTGAAGCAACTGTTGTTCACTTTTTGCCTACTTTTTGGTCTGAGAAATTTTTAGATCTCCCGGAGAATAAAAAAATCAGGGAGTTATTTGAAGTTGCTAAACGTGGTATATCCATCTCCGATAGTGTAAAAAAGCCTTTAATTAAGGTATTAAAGCAAATGCTGTCTGCTAACGAGACCGAGCGAATAATCTTATTATTACAAGCATTAACGTTAATTATAAGCTCACAAAGTAATGCTGTACTATCATCTGTAGGTTTTGAGAATATCTTACAACAGGATGAAAAAGATACTATTAATAAGATCTACGCCTACTCGCTGGCCCACTTTAAAGAAAAGATTTTGTTAGAGGAAATTGCGGCGATAGCTCATATTAGCCCTAATTCTTTTTGCAGATATTTTAAAACACGTACCCGTAAAACCTATTCAAGATTTTTGCAGGAACTAAGAATTGGTTATGTATGCAAGCAATTAATTGAAACAGATCTAACCTTAACTCAGGTTTGTTACGATAGCGGTTTTAATAACTTAACCAATTTTTATAAATGCTTTAAATCAATAACCGGCAAAACTCCTTATGAATACAAAAAGGAATTTGAAAAATCATCTTAACTTGCCACAATTACGCTTCCAATTAAAAGACGAACTTATATCATTCAAACACATTTATGAAACTAAAACTTTTAAGCAGAATAAGTATTCTGATTCTATGTACAACATCCTCATTATTTGCCCAGCCCATATTGGCTGAATTAAAATTTGCATCTATACATCCAACACCGGTA
Source organism: Sphingobacteriaceae bacterium (assembly GCA_031382725.1). Lineage (GTDB taxonomy): Bacteria > Bacteroidota > Bacteroidia > Sphingobacteriales > Sphingobacteriaceae > Paradesertivirga. Next base: position 2,335 of record JANMZB010000144.1, read on the forward strand.
ATTGGTAAGGGCTACAAAGGTGCAGAAGATATCAAATTCGGGTTTGAAGGCGGTACCGCTGTCAAAGTAAAGGGAACCTATTATATCTTCACAACAGAAATTTTTGATGTACCCAAAACAGCTGCTGTACGATTAGGCAGGTGGGAAAGTAAAGACGGAATAAACTTTACCAAAAAGGGGATTATCGCACAAACCAATTTTAACTGGGAGGATTACTCAAGCCACGAAATGTCGCCATGGGCTCCAAATGCTGTTTATGATAGTGACAGAAAGCTATGGAGTATTTTTCATGTGGGATATAGCAGAAAGCCCAACTCTACTAACGTATTTAATATGTCGGGCAGAATATTCAGACATGATGCAGTTATTAAAGGGAAAAAAGGAATTGCCGGCCCCTTCAAAAAAGGTGATTGGTTAGATATTGATGATAAGCCGGAATGGTGGGAAGGTCCTGGTAAGATTGTGTGCTTTTACCCATACAAAGTAGGCAATGAGTGGTGGGGCTTTTATGGTGGAAACAGCGTGCCAGAGCACATAAATGCCAATGGGTCTGGAAACCCGAATGCCAAAAACATATTTTATGCCGGTTTAGCTAAAGCAGAATCAGGGATAACAAGTAAATGGGTTCGCCAGCCGAAATTAAACCCGGTGCTAATGAATCCTACATTTATTGAAAACTCAATTGTTACCAAGGTGGCCCCAAACCTTTACATTAATTTATATGATGGTGGTAAAATAGATAAAATAGCTTATGCCTGTTCCAGTGATGGAATTAACTGGGGCAAGGAGCAAGTAATTACGTTTGATACGTTGCCTTCCTGGGTTAAGTTTACCAGAACTCCTTTAGGTTTAATTGATGAAGGCAAAGGTATTTATACTATTTATTTCACTTGTTTCGATGGAAATAATCCTGAAAATGTTGAACCATTATGGCATGCAGGTTTCGGAAACGTAGGGAAATTGCAAGTAAAATTGGTAGTGAAAAAATAATTTATCAGGTCAAAATTCATTCATGAAAAATGGGATGCTTGTTTAAGCATCCCATTTTTTTATTATGACTGGCTACTATTTTTGAGGCATTAATTTCAAAAGTTTCCCTGGCCCTTCGGTAATAATATAGATATAACCATCAGGGCTTTGAGCAACATGCCTCATTCGGGCAATATTTTCGAAAAGTTTTTCTTCGCTGGCATATTTAGCACCATTAAGTTTAACCCGTTTTAAGAATCTAAACGATAAGTTGGCAATCAATAAATCACCTTTCCACTCAGGGTACTTGTCGCCGGTAACAATCATCATCCCGCAAGGTGCCGGAGATGGAACCCAATACTTAACCGGATTCTGAATTCCCTCCATTTCGGTTTTGTCAGAGATCGACTGACCGTTATAATTTATTCCATAGGTAACCAGAGGCCAACCATAATTTTTCCCTTTTTCTATTAAGTTGAGCTCATCACCACCCTTCGGACCATGTTCAACTGCCCATAACCTGTTATAAGTTTTATCATAAACCATTCCTTGAGGATTTCTATGTCCATAAGTCCATATTGATGCTTTAGCATTCCCCTGATTGACGAATGGGTTGTCAGTTGGGATTCTGCCATCATCAAATAAGCGGTGAACTTTTCCATGATCGTTACTTAAGTCCTGAACTCCTTTATTGGTTCCTCTCTCTCCCGCTGAAATAAACATATACCCCTCATTATCAAAAGCTATTCTACAACCAAAATGTATTTCGGCAGGTAATGCCGGGCCCGCTAAAAAGATATCCATTTTGTCAACCAGCTCATTTCCTTTCAACTTCGCACGCATTATAGCGGTAACTGCACCTCCAGTAACAGGCTTAGAGTAGCTGATATAAATCCACCCATTCTCTTTATATTTTGGATGAACCTGAATATCAAGTAATCCACCCTGCCCTTCAGCAAAAACTTTTGGCACTCCGCTTAATTTTTCGCCTGTGTACTTATCATTTTTGAAAATCAGGATTTCGCCGGCACGCTCAGTTACCAGTAATCTTCCATCGGGCAACCAGGTCATTCCCCAGGGATTACTAAAATCGGAATACAGCGTATTCACTTTAATAGATGTTGCCTGAGTTGATGTTGAATTACTATCAATACTGGCGGCTTTCTGATTGCAGGCAGTGACAGACAAAAAGGAAATGATTAGAAGAAGGAATGTGCTCATGATTCTTTAACAGTATATATTTTAAATTGCTTTAAATAAGATAAGCGATTTATAAAAATGGCTTCATCACTTATTCAATTGTATAACTAGATTATCTAACTCCATGTCTTTATGAGGATTCGACTGATCCGCTAAAGCGATGTGAATAGAATTAAATTTTGCCTGATTGAGACTAATACTTCGCTCAAGAACCTGCTCTGATTCACCTTTAAGAGTGATATCATTTCCAATGCCATTTATTGTTACACGTAACGTTTTGCCCTTATCCTCGGGTGCAGAAATAAATACTAGTTTATGGCTCGCGAGATCTACTCCAGGAATAACCCATTCCTTTTTGATAACAGTTGGTTTGGTGCTATAATAATCTTTACCGCTATAGCTATGATATTTCGTTGCATTGTTAGTTGTTAATATATAAGATCCGTCCTGACGTTTGGGAAGGATGTTAGATGGAATATACTGCAATTCACCCTGATATTCCACTGAAATAACATCCACAACATGATCAGATCTCAGGGCACTAATATTCAATTTACATTCGCCACTTTCAAAATTAATGTTCACAGATTGCGACTTATCCGATAATAAATAAGCCTTTGTGGGCTTAGTTTTCAAACCCTTAAGCCGCACGATGCCATCTTTTGGTCGGGTTAATATATGAAGATATAATTTCTGCGGTTTGCTTGTAATTACCCCCCAGCTCTGTTCAGGCAAAGGTGATGTCATTGTACTATAAATACCTTCCCCATTTTTCTTAAGCCAGGCCCCCATTGTAGTTAACACATCCCGTTCAAAAGGAACGAGAGCGCCATTCCCCATTGGGCCGATGTTTAATATATAATTCCCGCCATTGCTTACCACTTTAATAAGTGTTGTCAATTTTTCCAATGCCTTTTCGGCAGCTTTTTCTCGCACCTGCCATGATCGATAGCCCCATGTTTCGTGAAACATTGAAGCTGGGGTTTGCCATGAAGTTCCCAGCCGAAAATCGGGGGTAGCATTATCGCCCATTACCGCAAAGTCACCCTGGTCGTTCCATATTCTTCCGCTCACCATGCAATTTGGCTGTAGCCTTCGTACCAGGCTGGCAAGTTCTCTGCTTTGCTCAAAAGTAGGCTTGCCCATATCAAACCAAACCTCAGAAATAGGACCATAATTAGTCATCAATTCTGTTACCTGGTTTAAATTAAATTGGTGATGGCTCGGTGGTATTGAATCACTATTGCCTTGTGACATTGGCATTGCGCCGGGGTAATGCCAGTCGATAAGCGAGAAATAGACCCCAAACTTCAAGCCCTGCTTTTTACAAGCTTCGGAAAGTTCTTTTAAAATATCACGCTTGTATGGAGTCGCATCAACCACATTAAAATTCGAATATTTGGTATGGAACATTGCAAAACCGTCATGGTGTTTTGATGTAATTACGATCGATTTCATCCCGGCAGCTTTAGCCAGTGCAACAACCGAATCGGGATTCCAACTTACCGGATTAAATATCTTAGCCAGTTCGCTGTATTCATCTTTTGGAATTTTTGCATGCGCCCTGATCTGCTCGTTATACTCCCCGATTTGCTGCCCTTTCCAAATACC
>JANMZB010000529.1:0-1022 GCA_031382725.1 Sphingobacteriaceae bacterium
TTTCTGCATCTTTTATTTGCTCCCGTTCTGCCTTCTTTTCTAGGAAGTAGGTATAGTCGCCATCGTATTTGAAGATATTGCCATCTTCCAGTTCTATAATCTGATCCACCACTGCATCTAGGAAGTACCTATCGTGAGTAACCAGTAAGAGTGTTTTATTTTTCTGGGTTAAATAAACCTCCATCCACTCAATCGTTTCCAGATCCAGATGATTGGTAGGCTCATCCATGATGATGAATTGAGGATCTTCTATCAATAACTGAGCTAGCGCTACCCGTTTCTTTTGACCTCCAGAAAGTGTTTGTATTTTTTGATCAAGGTGCTTTAACCCTGTTTTAGCAATAATTTCTTTTACGCGGCTATCGTAATCCCAGGCATTTAATTCATCCATGCGCTCCATCGCCGTCTGCATCAACTCGCCATCGCCGCTTTCCATCGCTATTTCATAAGCCTTCACAGCCTTTATAGTATCAGATTCTGCAGAAAACAACGCTTCAAAAACGGTATGCTCTGGATTCAATTCAGGTTCCTGATCCAGGAAACCAACGGTTGTTCCTTTACGAAAGGTGATGTTGCCGTTGTCTGGCATGATTTTCCCCGCTAATACCTTTAATAGGGTAGACTTGCCGCTACCATTGATCCCCACCAACGCCACTTTCTGACCTTCGGATATTCCTACGGTAATATTTTTGAACAACCAACGCTCGGTAAAACTCTTGGATATATTTTCTGCAGATAGAAAATTCATTATTTATAAAAATTAAATATTTATGGAATTACAAAATTAACAATTCCTCAATACAATTCAGAAACCAGCGAGGTTTAAGATATTTATTGGGCAATCAAAAGTTCTAATAGGTTAAAAATAAATGCTATTTCATATTCACAATCGTAACCCCAGCTCCGCCTCGGTCCGCGTGCTCATCGGCCACCTTTTTAACTTCTTTGATCGTGGCAAGTTTCTCCCGTATCATGAAGGCCATGCGCATCTGATCCGCACGGCGCGGTCGACCTCGAGCGGC
>JANMZB010000211.1:0-1077 GCA_031382725.1 Sphingobacteriaceae bacterium
CCCACCAACGGAATGCGAGGATTGCGGAGATGTCGGGTTTCTGTCCTAGGGCTTTCTCGTATGGAGTGAGCCAATCTAGACTTCCAGTAGAGAGTCGAGTTAGGATGTAGGTAGTATGTAGTAAGGATAGTAACCAATAAGCAGCAGGGTACCGGTTCTATCCATAATTTGGCTGCTCACTTTCTTAACATCTTGGATCCGACGTTCAGCAGGATTCTGATGTTGATGATGAGGTTCACTTTGCATGTCATCGATACAGTACATTCTTAGGATGGACTGAACGGTTTTACCAATTTGGACTTTAGCATTGTCACTGAAGAGGCCATTGGGTGCGCCAAGTTTGCGTATAAAGTCAAGCAGGGTACCGGGCATCTCAGATTCATTCTTCATTGGGAAGATAGCAGTGAGTAGGCTAGATGTACCACAGTAGAGTTGAACCATATTGGCACCGCCATGTCCAAGAATACCATCATCATGTGCAGACACATCGGAAAAGAATGTATCCGTGGCGACAATTTCGTTCCGGCGAGGGACGTTTGCAGCCGGGAAACGTGACTTGAAGTGCTTCCGGAGCGGTAGACGAGCATCGAGACGGCAAAACTGAGTGGTGTTCTCGATGGTCTTTTGTATACGCTTGGTAGGTACAAATCCAAAGTTTGGTTTAAGACGGTTGAAATCATGTTGAACTGGAGTAACATGGTTGAGGTGAACTTGGATGAGGGTGTGATCAATGTATTCCTCAAATGCCTCAGCAGAGTTCTCGGCTGTGGGGGTAGAGGTGACATGAGTAGCACATTCACGGGTATGAAACTCCCCATAGTTGTTCACTTCAAGCTGACCAAAGGATGGAACATGATCATCAGTACTAAGGTCAAGGTCTTCAACGAGGTATTCATGGTCCAAGGTGCTGGGATCCCATGTAATATCAGACGTGAAAAATACATGAGGGTAGGTCTCAAGTTCAAGGTCTGTAGGAGGATGCATATCCATGTATGGTAGACCATTACGGATAGATATGGGGATGACATATCCATCAGGATGACGGATGCATTGCTGACCACGGAGATTACGTGGAAT
>JANMZB010000544.1:0-6337 GCA_031382725.1 Sphingobacteriaceae bacterium
TTAAAGCTTTTTGGTTTGATAGCAGGCAAAATTTCAGCATTCGCAATTCGCATCAGCAAATCCGGAGAGAAGGATGAGAAAGGTCAAGCAGCAAACAAAAGTTTGTGCTGAAGGGATTCTGTCGTCGCCCTCATGGCCGAAGGCCTAGTTCTTTTGTCTTGAAAGGAGACTATATACGTGTTAGACCACGCACAGCCAAAAGAACAATGACAATTAGAACAGCATATTTATATCTTTGTCGTAAGATCAGGCAGATGACTAATCAAATCACATCCCTTTTAAATCACGCTACATCTCAAGGGTATAGAACAAACGTGGTAAAACCACTAATGGGGATGGTAATTATCCTACTTGTTGCTACCATAGCACTATTTTATTTTGGATTTATTATTCCTGCATACATTATAGGGATCTTCAGTTTAATCTGTATAATATGTTTTTTGGGCTGTTATATGTATTGCCTATTTAAAAATCCAGACCTATTGAGGTCTGAAAAATATAACCTTGAAAAAACCGCGCTAGAAAAGGTTTCTATAACAGGTGATAGCGTAAATGGTAGGCTTCAAGCTCCACAAATGGATTATGTAATTGTTAGTTCTGAGTCTGGTCAAATGGGTAGACTTGGGGCAAATACTGAGAATGGTAATAACGAATGAGGACTTATCTAATAATTTTAGGCCATATCCCTAGTGAAGAACATGATAAAAAGTTCTTTTCGATTGTCACCGAAAATAAGTTTGATTATTGGCGTTATACAGCATTTAATTGGATATTGGCTACTCCTGACACTATTTCTACGAATTTCCTTATCTCTAAAATCACAGAGGCATACGGGGCAGTATTTACTTGTGTAATGGAGATTGATATTAGAGATGTAGGAGGAATTTTCCCCACAAACGAGCCGGTTACAAATCAAAGTTGGACGCCATTTCAGTGGTTTCATAAAATAAAAGACCCGAAGTTTGTGCCCGCATGGGAAAAGGACGTATCCAAAGTTTAAAGAAGATCCTTTACATCCATCTCTAATACATCAGCTATGCTTTTTAAGCTTAGTATATGACAATTACGCATACCACGTTCTAAGAATGATAAATTAGACATATCTATCTTAGTCAGTACAGCCATTTCATTTATTTTAGTTTCCCTTGTCGCCAACCAATAACCCGTGGTCTAACACGTATATAGTCTCCTCTTGAAACAAAAGAACAAAAAATTCAAGAACAAAAAAACGCTCGGCCGCCTTTTTGTTCGGGCTACCGCTCGCTCTTCGGTTACTTAAGTGATTTTTTGTGACGGTAGTTCAAAACGCCGGATAGCATCAGCAGAGCGGCCTAGCTTTAAACCCAAAAACCACACTCAAACACTTAAACCTTAACCGTTTTCCACTTACCCCTGTTAAACAACCACAGGGTAAATAAACCTACCGACGTTTCGGAAATGAAGACTCCCCAAAATACGCCTGATTGCTCCCAGTCGAGGTGAATTGCCAAGAACCAGGATAGAGGAATTTGTATGAGCCAGAAAAAAACCAGGTTGATTTTTGTTGGGGTTTTTGTATCGCCTGCCCCGTTAAATGCTGATGTTGAAACCATCCACCAGCCGTATACAAAATAAGAAAAAGAAAGTATCCGCAGCCATTCGGCACCAACGGCTATTACTTCCGGATCTGTGGTAAAAATGCGCATCAGCTTTTCATTAAAAATGAAGTACAGTACTGATACAGAAACAAGGAAAATCATATTATAAATACCTGTTTTCCAGACTGCTGATTCGGCCCGATCAGGATTACCGGCACCCAGGTTTTGGCCCACTAACGTAGCCGCAGCATTAGACATTCCCCAGGCAGGCATCATAGTAAACATCATAATACGGATCGTGATAGTGGCACCGGCTACAGCCTGACTTCCTACCTCGGCCAGGATGCGCATTAAAAAAATCCAGGAAGTCATGGCTACAAGCATTTGCCCAATACCTCCCAGAGATGTACGAAAAATGCCCAGCATACTTTTCGCATCTATATAAAGCTGCGAACGGCTTATTTGAATTCGCTTCTGTCCTTTAAATAATATCCAAAGCTGCGACAAAACACCAACACCCCTGCCAATATTAGTAGCAATTGCTGCGCCTTCTATTCCAAAAGCTGGTATTGGACCCCAGCCAAAAATCAATAACGGACAAAGAACAATGTTAATTCCGTTGGCAATCCACAAAATTCGCATCGTGATAGCTGCATCACCTGTCCCGCGAAAAATGGCGTTAATAACAAAAAGTAAGAGGATAACCATGTTACCACCCAGCATCCATTGCGTATAGCGGTAACCAACATCTAACGACCATTGGTCTGCGCCCATAAAACCTAAAAGATCTTTTGCGAAAAAAATACCTGCGAGTGAAAAAGGTAATGAAGCAAATAGGGCAAGAAAGACAGATTGCACAGCTGAAGTAGCCGCGTCTTCGGTATTTTTTTCACCCGTTCGGCGGGCAATTATCGCCGTTACTGCCATGGCCAGCCCCATCCCGATCGAATACAACAAGAACATATAAGTTTCTGTAAGCCCCACGGTTGCAACTGCCGACGAGCCAAGCTTACTTACAAAATAGATATCAACTACTGCAAATGCCGATTCCATTACGAGTTCCAGAATCATGGGTACAGCCAACAGAAAAATGGCTTTATTCATTGGAATTTGCGTATAATCTGCTTCGGTGCCACGGATAGCATTCTTCAATTCCTGCCATACGGAAACTCTGTTTTGTTCTATTATGTCTATCATAAGTTTAATTAATCCAAAGCTAATAGTGGCTGGGATATTTTATTGCCAGATAAAAGTAATGAAGAATTGATAATTTTTATAGTAGGGCTTGTGACAAAAAGAGGGGATTTTTGCGACGGTAGTAACTAATATCAGTAACTAGTTCACAGCTTTTGTATGCACTTTTATTTAACTTTTAATTAACACTGATTATAACTCCCTTGTATACCTTTACCACAGTTTTATAACCTTCCTATCTTGCAGCTAATTTTAACTGCGATATTAATTTTTTTTAATCTGTATGCATACCGAATCGGGTATAGTTTCCAAACAAGATATCATCAAAATAACCCAACTTGGCAAGTTCCCATTGCCGGGTCTTGCGAGCTTTCTTATGGAGCTCATGAAAATACCCCATCTAAATAAAGCTTTTGATCGGGTAAAACACCTGGAAGGAATCGACTTTATTAACGAAATTTTTGAAATCTTAAATATCACTATTGATGTAGACCAAGCCGAGCTCAAACACATTCCTGCCGAAGGTGCTTTTATCGCTCTGTCAAATCATCCATACGGTGGCATAGAGGGCCTTGCATTATTAAAGGTGATGTATGAAAAGAGACCTGATGTAAAATTAATGGCCAACTTTTTATTAAAGCGGATTGCTAATATAAATAAGTTCATAGTTCCTGTAAATCCATTTGACACGAAGGAGTTCGGATCAAACGTGGGCGGATTAAGGAGTTCTTTAAAGGTTCTGAACGATAATAGCCCTCTTATTATATTTCCGGCAGGTGAAGTTTCGAGTTTTCATCCGGGTTCTTTTCAGCTAACAGACAGAGTTTGGCATCCTGTAGTGGGGAAATTAATTACAAAAGCAAATGTGCCTGTGTTACCGGTGTATTTTCATGGGAATAATGGATTAATGTTCAACCTGCTTGGCCTAATCCATCCTAATCTTAGAACCGCCCGCCTGCCAACCGAGCTTCTAAATAAAACCGGTCACATACTAAAACTTCGCATTGGAAAAGCGATTATTCCACGCAATACAGCCTATAATAATCAGCCCGGCAAGTTGCTTGCTTACTATCGCGCTAGAACCTATATACTGGGTGCTGGCCTTGATGGTGTAACGTCCATATACAATCCAAAGAAAATTTTTACAGTAAAAAAGAAGCCACATGCGATTATCGCTGAAAACGATTTAAATATACTCGAAGAAGAGATCAAATATATCCGCCGGCAATACAGTGTTTATACCGAAAAAGAGTATGAAGTATTTATTGCACCTGCATTGCTGATTCCAGGCCTGCTTAAAGAAATTGGGCGGCTGCGGGAAATTACTTTTAGGGATATTGGCGAAGGCACAAATAAAGAAATTGATCTTGATCGGTATGACTCTTATTATGAGCATTTATTCATCTGGGATAAACAGCAACGTTGCCTGGTTGGTGCTTACCGAATTGGCAAGGGTAATGAAATCTTTGCAACGATGGGGAAACATGGATTTTATACAGCCGAACTGTTTAAGATCAAAAAACAATTTCAGCCAATTTTAAGAGAGAGCCTTGAACTTGGCCGTTCCTGGGTTCGGAAAGAATATCAGCAAAAACCATTACCCTTATTTCTTTTATGGAAGGGAATATTGATTTACCTTAAAAAAAATCCCTGGTGTAGCTATTTGATTGGCCCTGTAAGTATCAGCAATTCTTTTTCAAAGTTTTCACAATCACTTATAGTGGATTATATCTTAAAAAATCATTTTGATTTGAAACTGGCGGAGTATGTAAAACCCCGTAAACGATTTAAACCCGATTTCTCAAACATCGACAAAGACCTCCTGTTAGAAAATAAAAACAGTATTAAGTCTCTTGACTACTTAATATCTGAAATTGAAATTACACACATGAAAGCACCAGTGATGCTTCGGCATTATGTGTCGCTAAACGCCAAAATCATCTGTTTTAATGTAGATCCAAAATTCTCTGATAGTCTTGATGGCTTTTTGGTTACACCCGTAAGTGGAATACCCCAGGATATTTTAAACAGACTGGACTAAAGTATTAATTGCTCTGAATTTTACCCTAAGCAATTATTATTATCAAGAAATAGTAGAGCCCTAAATCTTACTTCTATTTATAACCGGGTTTTTACTGGCATTTACCTGGTAAGTAGCGATTTTATTTAGCTCATCAACTTCAACAATGCGGTAACCTTTATATTCTGTACCCCAATTGCCACCAAAGTGTCCATCGAAAAAATGAGGTAGTTTGTTTGTATATCGAACGCTGTCGAGGTTATGATCATGACCATGAAAAACAGCTTTTACATTCGGGTAGCTATGCAATAATTTTATAACAGTATCGCATTTTATAAAGAAGGTATCTTCGGGCAGCCATTGATAAGGAGGGATATGAAGAACAACAAATACAATAGCTTTATTTGTTAGTTTGTCTAATTCACTTTTTAGAAATTCTTTATCAGGACAAATATATTCTCCCTTTACATTGGAGGTATTTGCAAGTACGAAACCGACATCATTTTTAAGGAATGAATAATTATCCTCATATCCAAAAACCGATTTCCAAGTTTCTGTATCCGCATGATCATGGTTACCGGGCAGGGCGTAAAACGGAATTTTAAACCGGTTGAAATATTTTTCTTTCACCACTTTTAACAGTTCAGGTTTATCATGTACAATGTCGCCGTTTAGGATAATAAAATCAAGTGACTGCCTCTTGTGTTCAGCATTTATCCAGCCAACTAAATCCGAAAAGTGTTTATGCGAATCTACGTCAGACTGCCCGAAATGACCATCCGAGGCCAGTGCGAATCTTAATTTTGAGGGTGGTTTTTGATCATTAATTTTCGCTTCCGGCGGCGAAGCAAACAAATTCAATTCCGGTAAAGCGGTGATAGCGCCTATGCCAGTCAAAGTTTTTATAAACGATCGACGATTACTCATGGAAGTGATTTTATTATTAAATATCGAAATTGTCTGTTAGATATTATCCCAGCTCAATTAATTTAATGAATAAAAGGCAGCGAGGCTGCCTTTTATTCATTAATCCATGGTTGGCATTTCAGCGTACAAATCTATTTTGACGACGGTATGGTGAAGACTAACCGTTATAAAAAACCTATTTCGACACAATCAGCTTGAACGTTTGCGAGCCGGTTGAAGTAACCAATCTTGCAAAGTATGCACCTGCAGGTAGTTGAGAGCTGTCAAAAACAAACTCATTCTTCACATTCGCTTCGGCTTTGCCGGAGTATAGTGTGGTGATTCTGTTACCCACTGCATCAAAGATTGCCAGCGTTACTTTCTGTTCTGTTTGCGGAACAGAGAAGCTCACTGTAGTTTGATTAGCAAACGGATTCGGATAAGAAGTTAATCTTACTGCCTGTACATCAAGAGATGAAGCATCCAGTGCACTTCTTTCGCTGCCATCTGAAGCAATCAAACCAGAAGAGGTGCAGCTACCAAGTTTGTCGCCTTTATTCAAATGTGATGCTACAGCATTACCACTAACGCAAATCTCATTGGCTTTTTTGCCTTCTTTTTTGCAGATCAACACTTTATC
>JANMZB010000370.1:0-1549 GCA_031382725.1 Sphingobacteriaceae bacterium
GAATTTGTCAGCTTTTGTGAGCGACATGAATATACAGAGGGAACTTTGGACAATACCAAAGAAACTGGGGCGAAGCCCAAAACCAGCTCGAAGAGTGGTCCTACCGACGCTAAATGGCGTGCGAAGTCCTCTGTTGAGGCAATTAAAAAACATAAATCTACAGAGAAATTCTGTGATTTGCACCAACAATTTGGCCACAGCACTACTGAATGTAAAGTTGTTCAAGGTCAAATTCAGCGTATGCGGTCCTCATGGGAAACCGTACGCCCCTCGCAATATAAGAAAAGTAATTTTTCTAAAGATAATAATGATAAAAACTCTAAACGAGATTTTAGTAGTCATAAGAAAAATGCAAGTAAAGAGACAGTTATGTCCCTTGTAAAGGAATCGGTTAAAGAGCTTTTTAAGAATAAAAAGCGTAAAGTAGAATCTACATTTAATGTAGATGAAATTGACGACATTGATGATTTTGATGCTTCAGATTTCAAGGATCTTAAACTTTCAGAAAGTGAAGATTCTGACAATGAAGAATGATGTGTAGGCCAAGGTGTAGAACCATACATAGTTGATAAAGAATTTATTAATAATTCCCTTTATGTAATCCATTCTACCCTTTTAGGCCGCTTCAAATACACACACAAAAAGGAGAAACTTCCACAATGTTTAGTTCCAATTGTGTTTGGACTTCTCAAAACAAAGCTAGAGCATCAGCCTATAGCTACAATTAAAATATTATTGGACTCGGGGGCGAGTTCCACTTTAATAAGAGAAAATTGGGCCAAGAATTTAGGCACAATTAAATCAGCACCAACTAATTGGACTACAACAGCCGGTACATTTAAGACCACTGAAAAGGTTCAATTACAGTTCATATTACCTGAACTTCATGAAGGTAAAACTATTTGTTGCAACGCACATGTAGCCCATGCTTTGGGCATTTATGATTTGATTATTGGTCGTGATCTCCTTATTGATTTAGGAATCATTATCAATTTCAATACTCAAACAATAGAATGGGATGAAATGGAAATACCCATGAAACCAGAAAATGCGTCACCTGAACGGTCATTTCACATCAAAGATAGCGATGCAATGGATTCAGCTACTGAGCGAATCAAAGGCATTCTAGAAGCTAAATATGAAGCAGCTGATCTGACTAAATTGGCCATGGATTGTGACCATTTATCAGTGCAACAACAACAACAACTTAAACAGTTGTTCTATAAATTTGAAGATCTATTTGATGGTACCTTAGGTACATGGAAAGGAGATCCATATAACATTGAATTGAAAGCAGATGCAACGCCATATCATGCTCGCGCTTATCCAATTCCCAAGATCCACGAAGCAACGCTTCGAATGGAAGTTGATCAGTTGATCAACCTTGGAGTTTTAAAGAAAGTAAATTGCTCTGAATGGGCGGCACCCACTTTTATTATACCAAAAAAAGATGGAACTGTACGTTTCATTTCAGATTTCCGTCAACTCAATACACGGATTAAAAGGAAGCCATTTCCTATCCCAAAAATACAGGATTTATTACTGAAGC
>JANMZB010000378.1:0-11846 GCA_031382725.1 Sphingobacteriaceae bacterium
TTATTCATTAATCATCAGCACAAATTTAGGCTGCGGGGGCTGCTGTAGCGGGCAAAAACTTCCGGCATAAACGCTGCTGTCCATTTCTCGGGGCCATTTATTCCTTTTCCTTTTGCCCTTGATTGCCCTCTGCCGTTTGGAGCGCCATAAATAATTTTTTAATCATCAAATTATGGCAAAGCTTCAAACCGAGCCCAAAGCTAGCTCAACAACACAAAAAACTAATAAAGACTTGTTAAATCAAATTTCATTGTTCCAGGTATCAGAAATCAATATTAGTTACCATCCAAAGTTTAAATCGTGTGACCGGCTTAAGGTTACCACCTCCAAAGATTTACACACTATACTATTTAATAATTGGGACCTGGATAAGCTAGAGTTTCAAGAACAGTTTAAGATAGTCTTATTGAACAGAGCTAATAAAGTGCTTGGAATATCTGAAATATCAACCGGAGGATTTTCCGGTACAGTTGCAGACCCTAAAGTGATTTTTTCGATTGTATTAAAGGCCTGCGCCAGCTCAATAATCTTAAGCCATAATCATCCCTCAGGTAATTTGAAACCAAGTCAGGCTGATTTGAACCTCACTAAAAAGATTAAGAGCGGAGGAGAAATACTTGATATAGCAGTTTTGGACCATATAATTTTGACTGCGGATAATTACTTATCATTTGCAGATGAAGGGCTTTTATAGCCCTTCTATTAAATAAATAAAACTTAAATAAAAAAGGGTTGTACTAAGTAAAACCCTACATCTACCTATGAAAACGTCCTATAGTTACTGCTTAGTTTATCATTTCTAAATTATATCCTATGAATACTATGACTACTCTAAGTGAAGTGCTGAACAAACTAAAAGAAAAAGGTTACACTGTTGATTTTAACCTGAACGATAATTATTTGGTTTGTCCTGAAAACTCCCTACGAATTCATCCTGAAGAATTTATAGTCGATAAGCATTATCGTTTCGAAGGACAAACAGATCCGGGTGATGAAGCGATAGTATATGCAATCTCGTCGACTAAGCACAATATTAAGGGCACTCTGGTTAATGGCTACGGTATTTCCAGCGATCCAATGACTGACAAAATGATTGCAGCTTTAACATAAGGCTCGATTTTTTAGTTAAGCCTTGCAATAAGTAACCCCTACATTTAATAAAATATATTATGCCCTTAGAATTGAACCAAATTGAGATTGAACAAGTATTGAATAATAATTCTCTTGGCCATTTAGGATACACTGATGGAGAAGATATTTATATAGTTCCTATGAATTACCGCTACAAATCGAACACGGTAATCTGTTATTCATTAGAGGGCCATAAAATACAGATGATGCGTCAAAATCCTTCAGTATGCTTTGAGATAGAAGAAATTACTGATACGAATCATTGGAAATGTGTAGTGATTAATGGGCAATTTGAAGAAATTACTGATGAAAAAGAATTAGCTCTTCTCAGGCCAGATTATACAGAATATATGTTACGAAAAAAGGTGAGCCTAAATATTAATTCAGATTTAGAAGAAAATGATTTGTCGAATAGTAAACAAATATTTTATCGAATTCATTTAAATAAGCTAACAGGCCGAACTCAGAATGGTCTATTAAGCTAAAGCGTGTTTTAATACAGCAATTTTTATAGTGCATTAGTGAGCATAGTCATTTTTCTCCCGGGAAATTCAAACCATATTTGCTAACCACCCTATCATCTCAGTTTCAAAACTAATTACTATTTCATCCCTGGGCTTTTGATAAAGTTCTACCAAGATTTATAAACAAATACATGGCCTATATAGACTATTATAAAGTACTTGGAATCGACAAACAGGCTTCTGAGAAAGACATAAAGAATTCTTATCGTAAACTAGCACGCAAGTACCATCCGGACCTTAACCCTAATGATAAAGAAGCTAACAAAAATTTTCAACAAATAAACGAGGCAAATGAAGTATTAAGTAATGCTGAAAAACGCAAAAAGTATGACCTGCATGGCGAACATTGGCAGCATGCTGAGGAATATGAGCGTGCGCAGAATGATCAGAAGAACAGGCAATCTGGCCCATCGGGTTATGATTCTGGTCAGGCGGGGGATTTTTCAGACTTTTTCGAATCCATGTTCGGTAATTCAGGCGGCCCGGGTAGAGGCCGGGAAACGAAATATCGTGGTCAGGATTATCAGGCAGAACTGCATTTAAATTTACAAGATGCCTTACAAACGCAGAAGCAAACATTAACCGTAAACGGGAAAAATATACGAATTACTATTCCTGCCGGGATTGAAAATGGGCAAACTATCAAAATTCCCGGACATGGGGCAGCAGGTAAAAATGGCGGCCCTCCAGGTGATCTTTTGATTACATTTTCTATAAAAGACGATGTAAATTATATAAGAGTTGGTAAGGATCTGTATGCAATTACCCCTTTAGACTTATATATAGCGGTTTTAGGTGGGGAAGTCACGATCGAAACCCTAACAGGTAAAGTTAAGGTTAAAGTAAAACCTGAAACCCAGAATGGCACCAAGGTAAAACTTAAGGGAAAGGGTATGCCTGTCTACAAAAAGGAAAATGAATTTGGCGATCTCTTTATTACCTATCAGGTTACAGTACCAATAGATTTGACCGAGAGGCAGAAGGAGCTTTTTAAAGAATTGTCGGAATCTTAAAAAAATACAATGGCTAAGCAAGAATTAATTGAAGTGACGATCTTTTGTGAATACCACCAAATAGACTATGCCTTTTTCAGTTCTCTTGAGGAGTCGGGATTGGTAGAAATCGTAGTAATTGATCAGCAAAAGTTTATTCCTCACACCCAGCTGTATCAACTTGAAAAAATTATACGCCTGTATCATGAATTAGATATCAATCTACCCGGAGTAGAAGCCATTATACATATACTTCAACGTATGGAACAGATGCAACAGGAGATAATAAGTTTAAAAAGCAAGCTCCGCTATTATGAATCATAAACAGCAATGAAAAGTTTAAAAAGTAACTATTCTACCAGTCCATTTACAATGAATTCTTAAAACCTACTATGAAAACATTACTCTCACTGATAGATTTTTCTGTCAAATCCACTCATTCCAGGTCATTTGATTATGTAACCAAAGAGGAAGCTGATGCTGCAATAGCTGTTGCGGAATTAAAATTCGATACCTGGAAGCATAAGCCATTAGAAAATCGAATTGATGATCTTTATAAAATAACTCATAACAGCCGTAATGAAAATGATCAACTTTCTTCTTTCATTATGATGGAAGCAGGAAGATTACTGGAATAGTGCCGATGAATACCCGTTAACACATTTCATTCTACCTTATAAAAAATATGAAAACCTATACTGTAATATTTTTATCACTCTTCTGTATTATTAATATCGCATGGTATATCGTTCCTGTACAGATTTATTCTCTTAACCAAGGTGTTGTAGAACTTAGCGGGAATACCGAAGTAGACTATTGGAAAATGAAAAGCAGCGAGTTGGAAAGCAGCGGCACTTTTTCCTTAAAGAATGGAAAACTAGCTGTAGTGTCGCCTTTTCATTTTTCCATGCCTGTAAAAAGTCTTAAAAGTTCCAATCCCATTAGAGATGCAAGTATATATAAGTATTTGAGAGCCTATCCGAATGACAAGATTTATTTCAGACATATTCGTACAGATATCCAACCGCAAGGGAATGGAAAACATCTTTTGAAAATTACAGGGAATGTTAATATTGCCGGCATTACACAGGTAATGGTATTGAACCTTCGTTCCACGTCAAATTCTGATAAGATAATGATGTATGGCACAACCGTTTTAAAAATGAGTAAATTTCGAATATATCCAAAGAATATACCCGGATCTGAAACCTATAATGACAACATAAAGGTGTCACTAGATATGATATTTAAGCCTTAATTGATTTACTGAAAGTACCGCATTGCAAATTTGACAGCATACTTTCAGACCAATAATTTTAGCAATTCATTTTCTAAGACACCAATATTCGAAGAAGTATTTTTATTTACTTCACTTATTCAAATACTTCTTAAATAATGCTTTACCCAACTGAATCACTCCCACAGGTATCATTCCTGCTAATATTGAGATTACCCACAATTTTGCAGGAAGTTGTACAAGATGCAATGTTGTACGAAACGGGCTTATTATATATACCAATGCGAGTAAAACAATGCATATCAGCAAAGCCAGCCACACAAATTTATTTTTAGTTATCCCATTTAGGAAGAAATTTGATTTAACCGCAGCCATGTTAAATACATGGAAAAGCTGAGCAAAGGTGAGCGTTATGAAAGCGATGTTGTTTACTGTTTGATTATCTAACTGAAGAACCTGTGTGCTATATATTACCACCGAAATAACTGCGATAGATATCGCTACGGCATAAAGGAAAATAGCAGTCCAGCTTTTGTTGGTTACAATAGACTTTTTCGGGTCTCTCGGCGGAAGCTCCATAACGGTTTTATCTCCTTTGCCAACCCCCAAGGCTAATGCCGGAAATACATCGGTTACCATATTAAGAAACAATATTTGAAGTGGGAGTAGGGTTGCCGCAGGTGCAAAAATTCCTAAAATGGTTACTATAAATATCTCACTCAAATTGCAGGATACCAGGTACACTACAAATTTTTGTGTGTTCTGAAAAATTATCCTGCCATGTGCAACAGCTTCTGCAATGGAAGTAAATGAATCGTCTTTTAGTATAATGCTGGCCGTTTCTTTTGCTACCTGCGTACCCCGCAAGCCCATAGCAATTCCAACGTCTGCTTTTTTAAGTGCCGGAGCATCGTTCACTCCATCGCCCGTCATAGCTACTATATTGTCCGCTTTTTGGTATACATCAGCAATATCTAATTTTTGTTTTGGTGTTGTTCTGGCAAAAACGGATGTAGAAAGGATTGTTTTTTTCCATTCTTCGGAAAGCGATTCCATGGGCGGAATATCTTTTCCAGAGAGCACGTTTTGTTCCGTCTCTTCAACCAGGCCCACCTGTTTAGCGATATTCAGAGCTGTCATGGGATGGTCCCCTGTAATCATTACAATTTTTATACCTGCCTTTCTGCAAGTAGTTATGGCATCTTTAATATCTAATCTTGGTGGGTCCAAAAAGCCCACCATACCGGTATAGGTGAGCTTTTCTAAAAGATTATCCTTATTTAACCCCGCATCCTCGCTGAAAGCAAAGCCTAATACCCGCAGTCCGCTGGCTGCCATCTGTTCAGATTCAGCAAGGATTTTTTTCCGGTTATCGTCATTCATGGCGTTAACAGCATCTCCGGTTTGTATTTTGTCGCATTTTTGCAGCAAATCTTCAACAGAACCTTTTGCGGCCGCAAAAGGTCCGTTTGGCCCTTTATGCAACGTAACCATCATTTTAGTTTCTGAGTTAAACGGTAGTTCAGCTGTTCGCTCGTATTGCTTCTTAAAATCACTTGATGATTTACCAGATGCATCCGCGAAGTGAAGCAAAGCAATCTCTACAGGGTCTCCGGTTGTTTTTCCGGCAGGTTTATCCAAATCAACAGAAGCATTATTGCACAATGCTCCAATCAAAATTATTTGCTCAAAATTTTTGGTACTTTTTACGGGCTGTCCATCCTGAAATTCAAGTTTATTCTCCTTAACACTCACTTTAAGCTGCTCTTCCGGGAAGGAAAGTAATTCTACATAAATCTTATTTTCGGTCAACGTACCGGTTTTGTCTGTAAGTATTACGTTGGTACTTCCTAAGGTTTCTACAGCAGATAGTTTCTTCACTAAGGCATTTTTTCGGCCCATGAGTAACATTCCATAAGCCAAAGCAACAGTGGCTACAATCGGCAAACCTTCGGGGAAAGCCGCAACAGCCAATGCAATGGATGTTTTAATAATCACCATCCATTCTTTACCTTGAATAAACCCTGTAATTGCAAAAATCGAAATGAATATCAGGCTTAGCCAAATCAGTTTTCTGCTAAGCGTATTAAGTTTTTTATCAAGAGGTGTGGTTGTTTCTTTCGAGCTTTCAACTAAAGAGCTTATGGCTCCTAATTCAGTTTGGTGTGCAATGCCTGTGATTAATGCTTTTCCGTTCCCATTCATTACCGATGCACCTTTAAAAACCATATTACGCCGGTCGCCCAAAACAGTATCAGCGCTAAGTTCTTCGGTATTTTTTTCGGTTGGAATAGACTCGCCTGTAAGTGATGATTCATCGCATTGTAATTGATTTACCTCCAGCAAGCGGCCATCTCCTGGGATTATATCACCGGCTTCGAGCATTATCACATCTCCGGGACTAAGTTTTTCTGAGGGAATTTCATTGACTTTTCCGTCTCGCAATACTTTTGAATGTATTACGTCCATTTCTTTTAACGCGTTCATAGAACTCCTGGCCTGAAGCTCCATGAAAAAACCAATAAGGGCATTTACAAGCACCACTACCAGGATGGCAAAAGCATCAATTAGGTCATTAAAATAGAATGACACTGCGGCTCCGAACAACAAGATATAAACGATGAGACTTTTAAACTGTTGAAGAAGAATTTCAAACAATCTCTTTTGCTTTTGCGCCTGGTAAACGTTTGCTCCAAACTGCTCAAATCGTTTATCAGCTTCAACCTGGCTTATTCCTGTAGAAGCATCTGATTGGAAAGCCTCAAGTGCTTGCGGCAACGTAAGGGCATGCACATTTTCTATTGGATATTTAACAGGCATAGTTGAAGGATTAATTCGAGCGTTTAAACCGCTGTAGATGTAAAAGCAGAGTAGATATCTACTGCAATATTCGTGCAGGATTATTAGTAAAAGTACAGTTAATCAATTCGCCATGAATGCTTTTTGGGAAATAGGACTTTGAAAGTAGTAAGGAGCTTCGTGATTAAACCAGACCTTCTAAATAGGTGATGGAAATCATTTAAATATAGTAGTCAAGTTACTTTATTGGTAGGTTATCATGTTGATATTTATATAGATAACAAAATGATTATGAAAACTGACTCTCATTCAAATTTATCAGAAGAACTACAGCAGTGTTATCTGCAAAATAAGCAATGGTTATCTGATGTGCTGTTCTTAGAAGATGAAACCCGATTTTTTCAGAAAACTTTTGACGGGGTATTTCCGGAAGCTGTTAAAAGTAACCGTTTTCAGGATGTTCAACAACTTAGTATGGGCCTTTATAAACTGGAAGAACGGCGAGATCATTTAAAGAACCTGATTATAAGGCAACAGAATATGCTTGAGTCTCTGCTACAGGATAATCGCATAACCGTAGTTCCGGATTGGATGGATGAGAATACTAAAATAGACAATGAAATTAAAAATCTATTTATCCTCGATAGGCTCATCAAAAAAGACTTATTCGAAATGGTCGAAGAAATACTCCGTAAAGAGAAGGCAGGGCATTTTCTAGGTAGTGCAACAATTTAAAGGGTTAATCAGAGAAACGATGAGCACACTATCTAATCCTCAATTATCTGCAGAGTTGCAGGGATTTTACCTGATGAATAAACAATGGCTTTCTGATGTTATCTTTTTAGAGGACGAAATACGTTTTTATAAAAAAGTATTTGACCGTTTTTTTTCGTCGTCTGTAATGGATGACAAATTTAATCATGCCCAACCCCTCAATATACTCCTTCTTGAGCTAGAAGAACGAAGAAAGCATTTAAAAACCCGACTTATACGCCATCAAAAAATAGTGGAATTTATGCTTGAAGTGGACAAGGCAGAAATAGGAGCAGATACTTTAGATGAGAATGTTTCCCTTGTCAATGAAATAGAAGAGCTATTCAACTCGAACCAGCATCTAAAAAAAGAATTATTTACTATGGTGGATCAAATCATAAAGGAAGAAAAAGAAGGTCATTTACTGGGCAGTGAATTATGATGGCTCAATGCCCAAAAATCATTTTTCTAATTGGGTTGCTAGCGAATACATTTTTTAGTTGTGGCCAGCCAATAGAAAAAAGCGCATCTACAGATTCTTTAAATAAAGTTTGGGATCAAACTATCCCGGGTAATTTCAGCAAACAATCGAAGTACGTATTTGATAGTACGCTAATAGACCGTTTTTTTAAAAAGTACCCTAAAGTAATAAGTTATGAGCGTGATGTACGAAGCTTCTATCGTAACAGAAACTTTTCTTACGCGTGGTTTGAAAATGGCTTACTAATCGAGCAAGCGGGGAACCTGTCTAACAGGGTTATGAATTTGAAAGATGAAGGTGTTTTTAAACAATTATCTTATCAGCTGCTCCTCGATTCATTACTGATGGAAGCTAATAATAAAAAGCTTCAGCAAGAGCCTGATATCATGCTTGAGCTGATGCTAACCTCCGAATATTTTGTCTTTTCGAGGCTTGCCTGGGAGGGAATGGATCCAACGATAAGCAAGAAAAACAAATGGCACATTCCACGGAAATCTATCGCTTATAACGATTATCTGGACAGTCTGTTGAAAGGAAATTCATCCCTGCCGGAAGAGCCGGTTTATCGCCAGTACGAACTACTAAGAGAATATTTAAGAAAGTATAAATTACTGGATGCTGAAGGAAACTGGCCCCAAATAATTACAGATAAAAAATCATTTAAGACAGACGACAGTTCATTAGTTCTTTCGCAGATTAAGAGGCGCTTGTTTAAAGTTGGCGATTACAAGGGCGACACCTCAAACGCCTCTTTCGACAATGGTTTAACTCTTGCTGTAAAGCGCTTTCAACAGAGAAACGGCATTGATGATAACGGAATCCTCAACAAAGAAACCATCGCCGAATTAAATATTCCTTTAAAGACCAGAATTAAGCAGATTCTGGTTAACATGGAGCGAAGCCGCTGGCTTCCTGTTGCATTAAAGGGTGATTATTTAGCCGTTAATATTCCTGAATATAAATTGCATGTATACCGTGCCGATAGCCTCTTATGGAGCTGTAACGCTGTAGTTGGCCAAACCGTTCACCCCACCACGCAATTTTATGGCGAAATTAAGTATGTGGTGTTTAGCCCTTACTGGAATATCCCTCCGGGAATACTACGTAATGAAGTTCTTCCGGGCATGAGAAAAAACGCTAATTATCTCGCCAGCCATAATATGGAAATTACCGGCTATAGTGGCGGGCTGCCTGTTGTAAGGCAAAAGCCCGGGCCGTCGAACGCACTGGGTAGGGTGAAATTTCTCTTCCCAAACAGCTATAACATTTACCTGCATGATACACCGTCAAAATCCCTGTTCAATGAAACGGCCAGAGCGTTTAGCCATGGCTGTATCCGGATAGAAGAACCGGCAAAGCTTGCTGCATTTTTACTTGAAAATACCGAAAAATGGGACACCGCTTCAATAGATGCTGCTATGCACTCAGGTAATGAGCGTTATGTAACCATAAAAAAGAAAGTTCCGGTATTTATCGCATACTTCACTTCCTTTATAGACAGAAACGGCAGGTTAAATTTCCGAAAAGATATTTACAACCTTGATGAACGTTTGGCAGCAATGATTATGTCGGGAGAAGGGGTGTATTACTGATATAGTTGGTACTCATTTTACAATAATTCCAAAACTCGTAAGCACATGAAAACAATACTAATCGCAACTGATTTTTCAGAAAGTGCTACTCATGCCGTTAGTTACGGTTATTATCTTGCTCAGCAAATAAAAGCCAATATCATTTTGTGCAACGCTATAACGGTACCTGCAGAAATGCCCAAGTCTAGATTGGTAGTATGGCCCATGGATACCTACGACTCGTTATTAAATACTAGTATAAGCGAAATAACCCAATTGAAAGGAATACTTGAACTTATAGATCCATCTAATGATTTTCATCCGGTAATCAGTTGTGTAAATGAAGAAGGTACACTTTCGGAAGTTGTTCAAAATGTGAGCAATAACCAGGATGTTGACTTAGTTATTATGGGAACCCATAAAAGATTGGGAATTTCGTGCTTCATGTTGGGGGATCATACCCGAAGTATGATTGACAATGTCAAAGGACTTATACTTTTTATCCCTATTGTAGCTAAAATCCAAAGCATAAGTAAAATAGCGTATGCTGCGGACTTTAAACATCCTAAAGAGGGCTTAGCCTCCTTTAATATAATATTATCTCTAGCCAGGGTGCTGGATGCTAAAATTATTCTTACTCACATTTATAACGAAAAGCACAATTCACCTGACTTTCATAATTGGGCCAAACAATCTTTAATTAACCTTCAAAAAAGTTCAGACTATGACGCGATCACCTATAAGTTTTTACCCCACGAGGAAGTTGAGCAGGGACTAAGTGTTTTTTGTGAACAAGAAGATGTTGATTTACTCGCAATGGTTCATCGACCCTATAATCTTATTGGTTCAATAATTAGCGGGAGCAAAACAAAAAAGGTGGCTAAAAGCATTTCAATTCCTCTCCTTGTTTTACCTGTGAACTATTAAGGAATTGCTTTGATAACCAAGTAATCTCAAGGCATTTAAAACAACAAGAATAGTTGAGCCCTCATGACCAATTACAGCCGGACCGATTGTCGCGTAACCAGTGAGCGTTAGAGGGATTAATACTCCAATCATTCCCAAACTAATGAATAAGTTTTGTCTGATGATACGATGAGTATGCCTGCTCAATCCTATAGCAAAGGGAAGGTTATCAAGCCGATCAGCCAATAATGCAATATCGGCTGTCTCTAAGGCAACATCAGATCCAGCGGCTCCCATAGCAATACCGACCGTGCTTTTAGCCATAGCAGGTGCATCGTTCACACCATCACCTACCATTGCCACTTTACCTTCATCAGCAATAAGGCGTTCAACTGCTTTTACTTTATCTTCTGGTAAAAGATTCCCCCAAGCCTCAGTGATACCGACCTGTGTTGCGATTGAATCGGCAACTTGCTGGTTGTCTCCTGTAAGCATAATCATTCGATGGATTTTATATACTTTAAGTGCTTGTATGGTTGCCGCAGCTTCCACTCGTGGAACATCCATCAAAGAAATTATTCCGGCAATTTTCTCGTTTTTTTGAATAAGCATTGTGGTGTTTCCTGCTTTCTCCAGATTTTCCATTTGTCTCACTACATCAGCACATAAACCTTTAAAAAGTCTTTTATTTCCTATAATAATTTTATTGCCATTTAGATCAGCTTTTACTCCATAACCAGTGACCGATTCAAGATCAGACGCAGTCGGTACTACTCTCTGCAACTTATCTTCTCCATCGCGAACAACTGCTGCTGCCAATGGATGATCGCTTATTTTTTCTACGGCAACCGCTATTTCCAGGACTTCATGTTCTGTAAACCCATTTAATGCTAACACTCTTGTAAGCTTTGGCTTTCCTTGTGTAAGTGTTCCTGTTTTATCGAATGCTATCGCCCTTAATCCGCCTAATAATTCAAGTGGACCACCTCCTTTAAACAATACTCCCGTTCTCGCTGCACGAGCTATTCCGCTTAATACTGCACTTGGGGTAGAAATTGCGAGGGCGCATGGGCTCGCTGCAACTAGTACTGCCATTGCGCGGTAAAAGCTAACATTAAACGGCTCATTGATGACCGTGAATGCAAACAACAGCATAACTACCATTATTAGGACAGCCGGAACGTAATACTTTTGAATTTTGTCTGTAAAAAGCTGGGTAGGTGATTTTTGAGACTCTGTATCATTTACAAGTTTTATCAATCTCGCCAATGTTGAATCATTGGCCAACTTTGTCACTTTTACTTCAAGCACCTGGTTTCCGTTTATGGTTCCTGAGAATACTTTATTTTCCGCTTTAATGGATTTATCATCCAGATAAACTTCTGCCGGACACGTGATTGGGGTTTTGTCAACGGGCATACTCTCACCTGTAATAGGGGCCTGGTTAACGCT
>JANMZB010000388.1:0-1196 GCA_031382725.1 Sphingobacteriaceae bacterium
ACCTGGGAGGTGTAATTTCTAGTGTCCCACCAGTTAAAAAACGATTGTTAATTGCATTTGTCGTGTCTACTTTAATTTTCTCCAAGTGGCCCGATAGCTTTTGACCAACTCTTGTAACCCGCCTGATGGATAAATTCCATCTCTCCAGGAAGCAATATACCCATCAAGTGATTCGTTGTGGATTGCTGTTTTTGAATTGCTGACTTTCATCGTAATGCACTGCTAGTGCTATAATATTGTTGGTTCGTACAGGAATATCTTCCTGTCACATTTCCTCCACCCATTTGTGTACTTTATTTTCCAGCTCAAAAAATTCGACTGCTCTGCCAGAATGCGTTGTCTTGGCATTCGGGTTTAGTAGTACTTTTAGTTTGAGATCATCAATTTGTGATCTCCAAGCACGAATTTGACAAGGCAGTATTTTATGCGACAAAGCAGTTGACCTGATGTTATTCGATTCGACCGCTTCTTGTACAATAGCAATCTTCTGTTTGACTGAAAACGCAAAATGGTGTTTTTTGTTGTATTTCTTCTTCAGGAGCTCTCCTCGGCGGGCTAATTGCTGTGTATTTAAGCAGGCTGCTGTTGCATTGTTATTATTACAAATGTTGCCAGGAGAGGGTGTTAATCGAAGACTTTCAAGTGATTCGATAACCTCATCCTCGGCAACGTTAACGTAATCAATTAATTCATCCATTTTCTTTCTTATAAACAAGATGATGCCGTAGTGATACTAATGGTGTGGTTACACTATCCTTATACACCATATTTGTTATAAGCGTATAAATATAACACAAACGTGGTAAACGTAAGTTATGGTACATGCAGTATACTGAACAAAATTAATTCGCGGAATATTATATTACTATGTAACCGTATGTAAGAATTCTCATCCTTCTATGTAATTTTTGAGTGCGAAAATTATTTTTTCGATTGTCCTATACCCCCCATGAAAATTCTCACCGCGGTAAAAAATACCCAAGTTGCGGGTAGATCTCAAATGAAAATACGGTAGTTATAGTATTATACATTGGTGTTTGTACAGTAGAACATATACCTTGTACTTCCACGACAGTAGTCTTGTAATCTCTTTTTGTGTGATTGGTTGATTGTTGGTTTTATCTAGAATTCCTATAGGTAGTACTGGTACACCTGTTCTTACCACCAATACGTAAAAGTACTGGTATTGTTTTTTA
>JANMZB010000410.1:0-10165 GCA_031382725.1 Sphingobacteriaceae bacterium
GGAACCCGCATTTTTATGGGTGATCTCTACTCCTTTTGGTCTGCCTGTTGATCCGGATGTATAAATAACATACGCCAGTGATTCGGGCGATACAGTAGTTGATGGCGCTACAGCGGAGGTTTGGCTGATGGCTGCCTGATCCGCACCGTCTGTTTCGATAATCGTTATTGCACTGCTGTTCTTTATTTGCGCTCTGCTGGCTTTGCTGCTAAGTACAATTGCTGCCTTGCTGTCTTCCAGCATATAACTTATGCGGTCTTCAGGGTAAGCAGGGTCTACCGGAACATACGCTGCGCCAGTTTTTAAGATAGCCAAAATGGAAACGACCAAATTTGTGCTGCGTTCCATGCAAACCGGAACCAAATTGCCTTCATGCACGCCCTTGCTTAAAAGGTAATTGGCTAAACGGTTGCTTTGCTCGTCTAAGTCCTGATAACTTAGAGTCTTATCTTCTTCAATCAAAGCTACCGAGCCGGGGCTATTATTCGCTTGCTCGGAAAACAGGCTGATTATGGTGTCTGTGCCGTTATATAAATGGTCGCTCGAATTAAACGCCATCAATAACGCCGACTCTTCTTCGGGACTTAGTAAACGAAGAGTGGAGAGGGCTTGGGTCGAGGATTTAAGAATAGAACGCAGCAATTCTGAGAAATGAACCACCATACGTTCTATGGTGACTTTAGAATAAACATCGGTATTACACTGCAGGGAACCGCTCAACCCGTTAGGCGTTTCTTCAAACGCACAGGTCATATCAAACTTTGCAACCGTGCTTGTGGGAGTTTTAAAGCTTAATGAGACTTCGTTTAAACGGATTTCGGGTATATCAGGTATGTTTTGTAAAATGAACATTACCTGAAACAGAGGACTGTGATTTAAATCCCGATCTTTAACTACGGCTTCTACTACTTTCTCAAACGGCACATCCTGGTGAGCATAAGCTTCCAGCGTTGTGGTTTTTACAGCTTGTAGAAGCTGAACAAAAGACGTGTCATTAGTTATCTCACTTCGAAGTGCAAGCGTGTTAACAAAAAAGCCAATAAGTTGCTCGACTTCACTTTGGGTACGGTTAGCTATTGGTGTGCCAACGCAAATATCTTGTTGTCCGCTATAGCGGTAAAGCAGCACGTTAAACGCAGACAATAAAGTCATAAACATAGTAACCCCATGCTCCTGGTTTATGGCCTGAAGCTTGTCTGTCATTTCTTTTGAAATATCGAAATGAACAACCGCACCCTGATAGCTAGGAACAGTAGGACGAGTTCGATCGCCAGGTAATCGCAGAGTCGCAACTCCTTCAAGCTTTTTCTTCCAGTAATCTAGCTTTGTCTGTAATACTTCTCCTGCTAATTTTGTTCGTTGCCAAATGGCGTAATCAGCATATTGGATAGCTAAATCTTTTAATTTAGGATGGCGATTTTCAATATATGATTCATAAAGCTCAACAACTTCTTTCACCAGTATTGATGCGGACCATCCATCTGAAGCGATGTGATGCAAGGTTACCACCCAAATGTATTCCTCGGAACCTACATTGATAAGTGTAGACCGTAACATGTGATCTTTAGTAAGATCGAACGGCTTCTTAATTAGTTGAGTTACATAGCTTTCTAGGTTTTCGGTCTTGTTTCCATCGATAAGTTCCAATATCAAGCCATCAGGTTTAAGAATATGCTGATAGCTGGTTACCTCATTTTCTGCAATAACTGTCCGCAAGGCTTCATGCCTGTTTACAACCTGTCTTAACGAGTGTTCCAATGCCTCAGCATTAACCTTTCCTGTAAGCTGAAATACTACGGGAATATGATAATGGGTACTGCCTTCCATCTGGTCTATAAACCATAGACGTTCCTGACTGAAAGACAAAGGGACATGAAGAGGACGAGGATGAATGGCAATTACAGGCGAGAGAACGGATTCATCAGTATTGATATTTATTTGTTCTGCCAGTAACGCGATATTGGGGTACTCAAAAATCGTACTGATAGGAATCTCCGTATTCAGCTCCTTTCGGATTACTGAAATCAACCTAATCGCTAGTAAGGAATGCCCGCCTAGCTCAAAAAAGTTATCATTAACGCCTATCTGATCGATATCCAGTAAATCTTGCCAAATTGTTACCAGAGCGGACTCAGTTTCGTTACGTGGGCCAGTGTATTCATCACTTATTAAAGCAGCCACATCCGGATCTGGCAATGCTTTTTTATCTATCTTCCCATTTGGTGTAAGCGGGAAAGTATCAAGATTTGCCCATAAAGCGGGTACCATGTACTCGGGTAATTTATCAAGAAGGTAATTTTGAATTTCCTGTTGATTGAATTCATCCGCTACTACATATCCTATTAATTGCTTTACGCCATGTTGGTCTTCCCTTGCAATTATAACTGCCTGCTTTACGAGTTCACTTTGTAACAGTACATTTTCAATTTCGCCAAGTTCTATCCGGTAACCCCGAACTTTTACCTGATCATCGGTACGGCCCAAATATTCTATATTACCATCGGGCAGCCAACGGCCCAGGTCGCCTGTTTTATACAACTGTGACCGTTCATCGCTGCTAAAAGAATCCGGAATAAACCTTTCTGAAGTTAACTGGTTATTATTAATGTAGCCCTTCGCGACTCCGTCTCCGCCAATAAACAATTCTCCCGGAACGCCAACCGGAAGTATCTTACCAGCGCTATTTAATATAAATACTTTCGAGTTAGATAAAGGCTTACCTATCGGGATGGTATTACTTTCGTTAACGGAGTTTACAGAATAAGAAGTAGCGTATACGGTAGTTTCTGTAGGCCCGTAGACATGTAAAATTTTTCCGGGACCTAAGTTAGAAAGAGCCTTCTCAACGTGATGTGAGGAAACCATTTCACCGCCGAATAAAATCTTTCTTAGTCCACTAAGGGCTTCCGGCTTAACATCAATAAATGTGTTAAAGAGTGCGGTTGTGATGAAACAAACTGTAATTTTTTGTTCCTCAATAATTCGCGATAATGCATCTACATCGGAAGCATCTTTTTCGCTTATCAGATGCAGACTTGCACCTGTTAGTAAAGAACTATAAATATCGTATGTTGAACCATCAAATGCATAGTTTGACCATTGAAGTACCTTATCATCAGGTATAACTGAAATATCTCCGCTATCGTAAACCAGCTTAATTATATTCCTTTGGCTTACTGTAATTCCTTTAGGATTTCCCGTTGTACCCGATGTGTACATAACATACACAGGTGAATCAATATCTGTATTTTGAACAGCAGATTGGGACGAACTTGTTAAGGATTCATTTATATTGATTGTCAAACACCCCTCAAATTCATAGGTTTCAAGTAGGGTTTCATCCGTGTAGACGATATTAGTTATACCTGCATCCTTAATAATATAGTTAAGTCTTTCTTTGGGATATTCTGTATTTAACGGAACATACGCGCACCCTGCTTTAAGAATTCCAAAAATTCCCACAATCATTTCCTCGCGCCTGAACGATAACAGGCCGACGCTTTCTCCGGGTTTTATGTTTTTAGCTACTAAATAATTAGCCAGTTGATTTGCACGTTGATTTAGCTCGCTATAAGTGAGTTCTGTTCCTTTAAAGGTTACGGCAACAGCATCAGGTGTTTTTAACACCTGTTCCTCAAACAATTCTGGTATGCTTCTTTCGGGATAAAGCGAGCTTGTATTATTAAAGCTAAAGATCTGATCTTCTTCAGCTTTGCTTAACATTGATAATAAGCCGATTTTTTTCTCCGGAGCAGCTACTACGGATCTAAGTAGATTTTTGTAATGGCCCAACATGCGCTCAATTGTGGAGCTCGCATAAACGTCGGCTTTATATTCCCATCTAATGGTCAGGCCACTTTCGGTTTCTGCTATTTTGATGGTAAAATCAAATTGTGTAGTAGTGTGTTCAAAGGGCTCAGAAGACAAAATCAAATCTCCTAAGCGGAGTTCAGGTACTTCGGGTGTATTTTGAAGGACAAATACGATCTGAAACAATGAGTTTCGTCCGGATTCCCTTTGGGTAACTACAGCTTCTACAACTTTCTCAAACGGAACATCCTGATTGTCGAATGCCTCTAGTGTCATTGTGCGTACATCATGTAAAAGCTCCACAAATGGAGTTTCGCTTCGAACTTCAGATCGTAACGCCAGGGTGTTTACAAAAAAGCCAATCAGGTTTTCTACCTCGTGCTGAGTTCTGCCTGCGATAGGCGTACCAATGCAGATATCGTTCTGACCTGTGTAATTATGCATCAACACTTTAAACACCGACAATAAGGTCATGTATAAAGTTGCGCCTTGCTTTTGACTAAGAGATTCAAGGCCTATTAACAAGCTTGTTTCGATATGGATATCCTGAGCTGCACCTCTAATGCTTTGCGCTGATGAGTTATCAAAATCTACAGGTAAGTCTAGTTTAGATACATCTTTAAGCTTATTTCTCCAGTAATCAAGTCGCTTATCGAATAATTCGCCTTGAAGATAATCCCGCTGCCAGATGGCAAAATCAGGATATTGGATAGCAAGGGTCGGAAGTTTCGCTTCCCGGTTAAAAGTAAAAGCTTCGTACAGTTCTACAACCTCTTTTACCAGTACTGAAGTAGACCAGCCATCAGAAGCAATATGATGCATTGTGGCCACCAAAATATGATCTTCTGCATCAATCTCTATAAGTTGAGCGCGAAGCATATAATCCTTGGTTAAATCGAATGGAGTGAGAACGAGTTTTTTAATAAATTTTTCAAGATCACTTCCGCTCTGTCTTACATCTTGCTGTGTTATGATTCTTAAAGACCAATTGCTCGCGTCTTGTATATACTGATAGCCTTGTCCGTCCTTTTCTTTGATCACCGTTCGAAGCACTTCGTGCCGACTAACCACCGATAATAATGCATCGTTTATAGCCACGCGATTCAAAGCGCCTTTTAGCCTTAGAACAGCAGGGATTTGGTAGTGTACACTCCCCTCTAACTGATCGATAAACCATAGCCGCTCCTGGTTAAAAGATAAGGGGATATGCTCAGGTCGAATTGCTACTTCAATAGGGGCAATAGAAGAACTACCGTCTTTTGAATCTAAATAAGCTGCCAGTTCGGCGATGGTTGGATAAGAAAATATATCTCTAACAACCAATTCAATATTCAGTTCTTTCCGTATGGTTGATATTACACGAACTGCCAGCAGCGAATGGCCACCCAATTCAAAAAAGTTATCATTAACACCTGCTTGTTCTATATTTAGCAAGTTCTTCCAGATCTCGGCTATAGCTGTTTCCAGCTCATTTCGCGGAGCCAGGTAATCACTACGGCTGCCACTACCAGTGTTCTCAATTACGCTCAGAAATTTCCGGTCAATTTTGCCATTATGATTCAATGGCATCTTCTGAATAGCAATGAACTTGGAAGGGACCATGTATTCAGGTAACTTCTCCAGAATCAAGTTCCTGATATCTCTTTGTAAATGGGAACAGATGTCGCCGAATAGTGGAATATTGGTAAACTTACTATTGGACGAGTTTAGATTGCTTTCATTGGAATAAGAAGGCTCAACGAACCTATCGGAAGGTGATTGCTCAATTAAAATATCCAGCCTAAGCGGATCTTCATTTACAAAAAGTTTGTAGCTGTATCCCTTTGATTCAACAGCGGTTATCAGACTATTTACCTGATCAAGCTCACCTGCGTTATTAACGACAGCCAAAAGCTGGCCTACAGTTTTTGCAGAACCATCCTTGAGTGCTTTCGATAATTCCCCCTCCCCTTGTAATCGTGGGTTCGGAACGTCTTTTAACGCAATAACCGGCACCCCCTTTTCTAATTGAGCGATAATATTTTCGCTTTCAATTTCAGGTCTCCAGGTCTTCCAGTCAGGCTTGAAAAATTCCTTCTCCAATCCAACGTAAATTACCGCTGTGAAACGGTAGGCTGTTAATTCATTTATATAAGAACCATGTTTCCACACAATTTCAACATGTGTGATTTCCGGATACTTTGCCTTTAAGCTGTAAAAATATTCGGGAGAAAAGCAGAGTTCCTCCTCGGTTAGCATGTCTTGTTCAAGAGCCCAGTTGAACTCATCAACGCTAACATAATCAGGCAGTTTTCCTAATTTAAGCCTGGCTTTGAACAACTTCAACGTTCGGAAATCCCGCACGTCGCCAATAACAATCCGACCTTTTTTATTTAGGATCGAAATGCTATTTTCTATCACGGTACTTAGGTAATCCTGGCCGGGAAAGTATTGTATAATGGAATTCAGTACGATAGTATCAATTGCTTCATTTGCATCTACTGATACTTCATGTGCTGCAGAAACTTGCAAATCGGTTGATCCATAATCCCGCAAACCAAGGCTTATCCGGTTTCGGATAAGATTAATTGACGCCCTTGAAAAATCTGTGCCTATATATTTCTTAACTTTTCCTGCTAGCTGATAATATATCAATCCACTTCCCGATCCAATTTCCAATACACGCTCAACCTTACCAGAATAAATTACGTCTACGATATCTTTCAACCATTCCCGCATGTGTTCTTCGGGAATAGGATTTCGCGTAAAGCTGTCGTTCCAACCTAATATATTAAATTCAGGATCGTCGACAATACCAGTTGTAGTTTCGTATTCATTTTCATGAATTTCTTTCCAGCTTGATACCTGCTCGTCGTAAAGCTGAGTTTCCTTAGATTTTACGGCAGATCGGTTTGGTATATAATAAACAACTAGTTGGCTATTTCTCGTTTCCTTATCTTCTTTTACTACAACGCAACTATTGTCTACCGAGGCGAGTTCGTTCATTACGCTTTCGATCTCGCCGGTTTCAATCCGGTATCCATGTATCTTTACCTGGTCGTCTATACGACCTAAATATTCAAGATTACCGTCAGCCAACCACCTTCCTAAGTCGCCGGTTTTATAAAGGCGGGGTGGCAGATGTGAGGAAAATGGCTCAACAAAATTCTCTGATGTCAGTTCCGGGCGGTTCAAATAACCTCGGCTAACCTGAACTCCTCCAATATGGATTTCGCCAGGTATCCCTATCGGGCAAATCGCATAATTTTTATCCAGAACATAGACTGCCACGTTTGACATTGGCTTGCCAATTGGAACAGAGGTAGTGGTTTTCAGCGAGTCGATCTCTGTCTTGTACTCGAGTACAGAAATTGTGGATTCTGTGGGGCCATATTTATTGTAAAAATTTGGCACCCCTTTCCATTTATTAACTAACTCACGCCGGCATAGGTCTCCGCCTGAAACGATCCGTCTCAGATCACCGCATTTTTCGGGATATAAATTTTCCAGGAAAAAAGGTGTTGAATGGAGGTGTGTAACCCCTGCTTCATTTAAAAATATTGAGAAGTGTTCGGGATTAAGTTGTGAGCCTTCTTCAAAGAGGATTAAGGAAGCACCGTTGGTAAGGGCTAAAAATATTTGTTCGACAGATGCGTCAAAGCAATAATTTGAGAATTGCAGGATTCGATCCGTATCATCAATGTCTAGATATTCTGATTGACCTGCTATATAATTTGCTACAGATTTGTGTTCGATCAAAACACCTTTCGGTCGACCGGTTGATCCGGAGGTATAAATTACATATGCTAATTGATCATCATTTATAGCTGTCGCTGAATTTCCGTTAGGCTGACTAGTTATAAACTCCTCATCAGCTCCATTTAACACTATACTTCTGATACCTGAGTGCTTTATGCCTTTCTCTGTTGAATTCGAGCATACGATCAGGTTTGCCTGAATATCTTCAAGCATGAAATCAATTCTATCTTGCGGATACGAAGGATCAATCGGCACATAAGCTCCACCAGCTTTAATTACTCCTAGTATGGCTATGATCATTTCGGATGATCGCCCGATACAAATCGGCACAAGGGTCTCGTTGTGAACTCCTAGTGTTGATAAGTAATTAGCCAGCTGATTTGACTTTTCGTTTAAAACTTGGTAGGTCAACTTTTCCTCACCAAAAACTACTGCAATCGCGTCTGGATTTTCACTGACTTGCCTTTCAAACAAACTAACCAGAGTCTCGCCTTTAGGAGGAGTCATAGATTCTGCATTTGAGAAAGAAGCCAGCTGAAAATGTTCCCCATCATCAATTAAAGGCAGTCGATCTATTTTTTGATCAAGATTTTTTAGAACGGAGCCAAGCAGTTGCTTATAGTGTGCAATCATGCGCTGGATTGTCTCCCGTTGGAACAAATCCACACAGTACTCCACCGAAAAGTTGAGTCCTTGAGTCGTTTGCTTCACACTAAAACTCATATCAAACCTGGATGTGATATGATCGAAATCTTCAACCACAAGCTCTACATCATCCAAAGCTATTTTTGGTACATCAGGCGTGTTTTGAACGATGAAGGAGACCTGGAAAAGTGGATTTCTGCTTAAATCTCTTTCGTGAATAACCGCATCAACAATTTTCTCAAAAGGCACTTCCTGATGGCTATACGCTTCTAAGGTGGTAGACTTTACAGCTTTTAAAAATTCTGAAAATAGGGTATCGCCATAAACCTGACTGCGCATTGCAAGCGTGTTCACAAAGAAACCGATTAATCCCTCTGTTTCATGGTGCTGCCTTCCGGCGATTCCGGTTCCAACGCAAATATCCTGTTGCCCGGTGTACCTGTACAATAAGACTTTGAAGACTGCTAGCAAAGTCATATAAAGGGTTGTCCCCTGGGCTTGATTTAACTCGTTTAGCCGTTGGGTTACATCCTGAGAAATGGCAAAATCAATGCTTGCTCCTTTGGTACTTTGAACAGCAGGGCGTGTAAAATCGGTTGGGAGATTTAGTGCTACAGTTCCATCCAGCTGTTGCTTCCAGTAGTTAAGTTTAAGGTCTAAAACCTCGCCTTGCAAATAGGATCGTTGCCATATCGCGTAATCCGCGTATTGAATTGCTAATGGCTGTAAAGTTGGGATTGATTCGCTTCTGTGTGATGCATACAATTCGGCAATCTCTTTAACAAGGATTGATCTCGACCACCCATCGGAAGCGATATGATGTAAGGTAACTACAAGAACATAATCCTGCTCAGCTAAAGTTATCAGGTGAGCGCGAAGCATGAAATCTTCTGCAAGATCAAATGGTTTTTGAATAAGTTCCCGTATGAGATTTCTTAGAGTATCGTCTTCTAAATATGCTTTTCCGTCAACAACTTCTAATTTCCACTTGTCAACCTCTTTTAGCAGCTGGTAAGCCTGCCCTTCTTTTTGAAGGATAACCGACCTTAAGACCTCATGTCTTTCGACAATATTGCTTAGTGTTTTCCCTAATGCCTCAACATTTAAATTGCCTTTGATTTTTAGAACCGCTGGCATGTGATATTGCACACTTCCTTCCAGTTGGTCGATAAACCATAAACGCTCCTGACTGAAGGATAGCGGAATGCGCTCGGGACGGACACCGGCCTTGATGGCTGGTACGCTTAGTCCCTTATTTTGCTCATCAAGGTATTGTCCTAACTGATTTATTGAAGGACGAATGAAAAGATCTTTAATCCCCACATCTGCATTCAGTTCTCTTCTAATGGAGGAGATAGCTCGCATCGCAAGAAGCGAATGGCCGCCCAGCTCAAAGAAATTATCATGAATGCCGACTTGTTCTACTCCCAGTAACTCCTGCCACATCGCTGCCAGCTTTTGCTCGGTTGCGGTGGCGGGAGGGGTGTATGCTTTGCTTAGCTGATCATTTATATCAGGATCTGGCAGAGTTTTCTTATCTGTCTTCCCGTTAGGGGTTAGAGGCAGCTCTTTTAGTTCTACCCAGATACCAGGAACCATGTATTCGGGGAGCTTGCCCTGTAGATAGGTTTGAAGTTCTTGTTTATCGAAGCTTGCTTCGGGTACGATATACGCTACTAACCGCTTGTTCCTGCTTGGGTCTTCTTTTGCCAGTACTACTGCTTTCTTTACTCCGCTATGCTGTTCTAGTACGCTTTCGATCTCGCCCAGTTCAATACGGAATCCGCGGATCTTTACCTGATCGTCGATACGGCCAAGGTACTCAATGTTTCCATCGGGTAACCAGCGGGCTAAGTCTCCGGTTTTATACATCCGGGCTCCTTCTTCTTTACTGAAGGGGTTTGATACAAATTTTTCTGCGGTTAGGTCCGCCCGGTTAAGATAGCCTTTTGCTAGGCCTTCTCCGGCTATA
>JANMZB010000423.1:0-5645 GCA_031382725.1 Sphingobacteriaceae bacterium
GCTACTCTTCGTTTTTCTTCTCAGAAGAGATTCAACTAAAAACCCGTTTTTAAAAACGTGTTGAAACTTTCTAGTTGTGCACACTTTAATGTCTCTCTGTCTCTCTCTTCTTATATCATTCCAGTTCTTTCTAACTGGATCAATGACTTATCTTGTGGATCTCTTGTGGTCTCGTCTTAGTGATCTTCCTCTGTTTCTACTAGAGTTCACTATGGATTCTGCAGGCACAATTCTAAACGTTCAGTATTTCAACTATTTCTGACTATAAAATTGTGAGGATTTTTCCTCTTATCAAACTATCTTAGTTCTCAAATATTTCTCAGTTCTCATTTGCCTTTAGGTATAAAACTCACATGTTTTATTCCTGTATGTAATATATTGTGTTAGCTTAGTATATTACAAATTGAGAACTTACTTGACTCTCTTGTTCTCCTTCGCTTGGTAATACCTTTAGTTTATCATATTCTATGATAATTCACCACTTGATAGTTCGGACATGTAAATAAACATCTTCCATTATAAATATATACGCCGATATATTTTATTATATCAAGTACTATTACCTCGTACTTACTATACTTGTATAATTTCTCCGTAATACAAAAATAAAACATTTCCGTAAACGAACCAATGTTTTATAGTCCGTCACTATAATATAAGCCCGCATCCGTATATAAGTGACTACTATCACATGTATAATACTAATGTATTTTTATCTACTGGACTATTAAGACTTTTTCTCTGATTCTTTCACATCTGTGACGTCACCAAAGTGTCTCACAGATGGATCAGTCTTAACATCCTCCTTCCAGCAGTCTAAAGTACCATTACGTATTTTGTTTGT
The DNA here is from genome assembly GCA_031382725.1 of Sphingobacteriaceae bacterium. GTDB lineage: Bacteria > Bacteroidota > Bacteroidia > Sphingobacteriales > Sphingobacteriaceae > Paradesertivirga. The sequence continues at coordinate 845 of JANMZB010000423.1, forward strand.
ATGTTTCTCATGTATTTCTTTTGTCGTGTTCTTTGTGAGAATATCTGATGAATTATTCTCAGACCTTTGAAATCGAATATCTAATTTAAAACAACTTAACAATTCTCTAACAAAATGATGTCGAATATCAATATGTTTTGTTCTTGCTGAGACTTGTTGATTTCGTGCTAAGAAAATTGCTCCTAAGTTATCTTCATAGATAATTGCTTGAAGTTGTTGATTAATTAATTCATTCACAAGATTCATGGTAAACATTGATTCTTGTGCACATTCACTTAGTGACTGATATTCGGCTTCAGTACTGCTTAATGCAACAGTTTGCTGCTTCTTAGAAGTCCAATTCGTAATCATGCCTCCTAATGTGTTGATTCTTCCTGATATACTTTTTCGATCAGATTTATCATTTGCATAATCTGAATCACATAATGAGATGGATCTTAATTCTCTTGGTCTTCGGAAAATTAATCCTTCATCACCATGTTCAGTCATATATCCAACACATCTTTCCAAAGTTTTCCAATGTTCTTCTCCTGGACTGGATAAATGAGTTGCTAAGTCTCTTGCAACATTACTAAGTTCCGGTGCTAGTTTTGTCGTATAATACATTATCTTTCCGACAATAGATCTATATTCATCTAGTAGAATAACCTCTCCTTCATTCTTTGGGAGAGACTGTCCTGGAAAACCTGGAGTAGATCCTGCTTTAGCTTCTTTACCTCGAGCTACTTTAAACTTTTCTTGAATATCTTTTGCCATCTTTGGCATTGTTGCAATTAAGTATTCTTCATTTTTCTTATCCTTCTTCCATTCCCACCATATTCCAAGGTGTTTCTTTAGTTGACCTAATTCTTCAATATTAAATCGTTTCTTAATATTGGTATATAACCATTTCAATGCTCTTGATGTTCCTGCACATAAGGTATCATCAACATAAAGGGCAATCACTAAAATTAGTTTTCCTTTTTCTTGCTTATATAGGATACAGGGATCTGTAGCACTTTGCTGTAACTGTAAATTATTAATTAAGTAACCAGAAAATGTTTTCATCCATCTTAATGGTGAATCTATATTTCCGTACATTGCTTTCTTTAATTCAATACAGTATTCCAGTTTCTCTTTATTGGTAATAAAACCAAACTCTTCCATTCCTTGTGGCCATTCAATAAAACATTGTGCTTCTAATTCTGCATTGAGAAATGCTGCTTCAACATCAAACATTTCTAATTTCCAATGTTGCCAAGGAAACTTGAAGTTATAGTATAGATAAACTCCAATCACTGTGCGTATTGCTGTATCTGATGCTACCGGAGAAAATGACTCTGTATAATCAACTCCTGGTATTTGCATAAAACCTCTTGATACACATCTCGCTTTATACCTCATAGATTTATCTTGTTCTACTTTCTTCTTGAAAATCCATTTTGTAGTAATTAACTTTCTCTTTTGTTGATTAACTACTTTATCCCTAGATACTTTCTGCCATACCTTTCTTGTTAGAAAATTATTAATTTCTTTTCTAATTGCTTCTTCCCATTTATTCTTATCTGTTCCTGAGAGTGCAGCTTTCATAGTTGTTGGCTCTCCCGGATCAGATGTAATTGCAGAATAAACCTCAGGGCAAAACGAATTAATTTGGCCTGTTGTTTGGTTATAAAATGTATCTAGTTTTCTAACTTCTCGGGATTCAGGTTGTACTATTCCTAAACCTCTTAACTCTCTAGATAATTTAGCCTTGGGAATTGTTTCTTTGTCTGATGGAGTATCTTCTGATAAATTTTCCTCCTCGCTTGCAATATCGTCTTCATCCACCTCTACATCATCTGATGGAGTATCTTCTGATAAATTTTCCTCCTGAATAACAACTTCCGGTGCTATCTCAGGGCTTTGTAGATTATCAGTATCATCCTCATCATTACTATCATATATTTCATCATCATTAAAATGTCCCCCCTGTTTATCTAAAAAAATACTGGAATCACGAAAATGTGATAATAAGTCCTTAATAACATGGACATCTTGAAGATTATAATTATCTTTCTCTAATAATTGAGTAATGGTTGATCTTCGATATAAATTTAACGTTTGTTTAGGATCAACTGTCTGCCATGATGACCATGAAACATCTCTTGAGAGGATGATGGATCTTGTGGATGGATTGTAAAACCTATATGTGTTAGGACTATGCTGCATAGCATATCCTACAAAGACACAAATTGTCGCTTTAGGTTTTAATTTACTTCGAATTTTATCTCGAATAGTAATATATCCTAGCCTTCCAAATGGTTGAAAATGTTTTGGAGCTAATAATGATTGTCGATTATAAAACAATTCAAATGCAGATTGGTTATTTGTTTTACAAGCAAGGTTATCCAAAATAGACGCTGTCATGATAGCTTCACCGCGTAATAAATTCCGTAAAGATTGAGTAAAATCAGCTGCCTCCATCATTGAATTTGCACGAGACAGATCAGTGACAAATTGTCTTTCCACCAACCCATTTTGTTGTGGAGTAGATGGAGCAGTATATTCTAGTTGGATTCCAAACTCTTCACACACCAATTGTAAAGACTCTTGATGTTCTCCAGCATTATCACAACGTAAGTACGATACTTGAATGCCGATTCCTTTAAAAACACGTAACTTTCGAAGTAGAACGTTTGACACTTCAGACTTCTGTTTAACAAAGGAATTCCAACTCATTCCACTAAACTGATCTTTAATCTTTACCCAGTATTGATGTCCTCCCAGAGTGGATGGAAATGGTCCACTTGTATCAATATGTATTCGTTCCCCAGGTCTTGTTGCAACTATTAAAGTAAGTTTAGCCACAGCTCTTCTCTTAGCTTTAAATAACATGCAAGCGTGGCATGGCACAAAGGTTCCAAAGACTTTATACCCATATTTGCCCAAACTGGAACGAAGTAATCTTTCATTTATATGACCAAACTTTTGATGTGCATCATTGATATTTATTTTAATTTGTTGTTGTTTATTTAAATTTTCACCTGTAGATTGATTTACTATAGACTCTTGATCCAGAACGGACTGTATCGAAGATTTCGACGTAAAACTAACACAAAGCTCATTATTCTTCGATTTCATCGGGCTTGTAGTACTAATACTCGTAGGTTCCTCCTTATTACACAGTAAAGAGGTATTAACGGTATCTAGTAATAATTTATCTTCCAGTAGTCTTATACCATTCATGTACCATAATCTCGTAGACGGATTGTATAACATATATAAAATACTATCTTTATTTAAAATTCGTACACCGTCTTCGTTGATTTGTACCTGTTGATTATTGCCTTTAACTAATTTTGATCCACTAATAATGTTTTTGGTGAAACTAGGAATCACGAGCACGTCTGTTAACTTTACCTGTGCTCCACAGTGACTTCGTAGTAATAAGTCCCCCTGCTTATACGACTCTACCAAAGTACCTTCGGCAACCTTAACTTTCGTCCGGCAATTTCGCTGATTAAATAGAAAACGGTCAGAAGGGGTGACATGTACGGACGCACCAGTATCAAACAGCCATGACTCTACAGAGTTATGCTTAGTGCAATGTCCGTACTTACCTGCTTCATCGTTTTCAGTAACATCTTCCACAGCTAAAATATCAACTTCTGGAAATGGAATCTTTTGTTCAAAAACATTCCAGTGTTTGAACGATCCAAACTTCCACATTTGTATTGGCCAAAAAGGATCATCATTATAGGTGGTCCAAATAATACCGATACGATCTTTATGAAACATACGAACGTCATCATATGAATCCGTGATACTTAAAACTGGATTAAAATATGTCGGGGTTAACTCGGTTGTCCAACGAACTGGTTGGACTTTCATCGCTGCCGATGGACCGATAACTTGAAGATGGTGTAACGTATATTCAATACGAATTCTAGTCTCCATTCGTAAGAATCTTGGAGGGTCTTTCTTCATTACCAACTCCTTTTCCGTTTTACTTTTCTTCGGCGGATTTTCATTCTTTTCTTCCGTCTTTGTCTTGATTGATGCCAATTCCGTAGTATGTTGTCCAATAACTCTTGTGACGGACAATGAATGATTTGCGATCGAATCATCTTTAGTATAGTACTTACACGAGATGCATCGATCAAGTACCTGTAACTTATCGAAACAATCGATAAAAGGACACAACCATTTCTTCCGATGTAATTCATTTCCTACTCTTACTTGCTTGGTAAGCATCCGACACCACCAATCAAGTTCAAATCCTTGATGCATCATGAAGCTCACATAATTAAACATTATGGCTTCATCTAACGGAACTAAGTAATCCCAATCCTTGTATCGTTCATGCAGGAACGAAATAACATGTTTCTTGCACCCTTTTTGTTTCTCTGGTTGTAGAATACAAAAGTGGCAAATTTCGCCTTCGGGTCCCAAATTGTCGCATTCTTTGCACCAGCCAAAGTATGTACCTGGTTCCTTGTACTGATACTTTGCGGCCAAAGTTATACACATGTCGCATTGATACTGTCCATCGCCAATATGCTTCATCTTTTGTAGACAGTGATAGCACCTCCAAAACGGTACCGGATAAATGCGCTGTTGATCTTGAAGGACTCCTTGTTCATTATATCGCAAACCTTCATTCGGTTTCCATCGATGTAAGAGTCTTTCACGTTCCAATATACGACGCTCTGCCGGTGTTTCACTTTCAAGATCGGAGGTTTCTACTTCCGTCTCTTGTGCCATCACTACATCTGCATAGAGCTCTTCATATTCTTCTTCTTCATCTACTTCGATATCACCCGCTTCAGCAACCATATTG
>JANMZB010000460.1:0-15688 GCA_031382725.1 Sphingobacteriaceae bacterium
CGCGCTGTTGACGTTCTTCATTACGACCGGTGGAATATCTGCCACGCGGCCTGTTCTTTGGGAAAAGAGCTGAAAGTGACTGTTTTTCGGTTTCTTATAGATCCTTTAATTCTCAAGTACGGCGAAGATTGGTACAATGAGTTGGAGGAAGCAAATACCGCGTATAGAAATTCATTACTTTCATAAACACCACGTTAATTTTTCATTACTATAATCTATAGCGATCATACTATTTGCCTGCCCTACTATTTTATGTAATTTGGCGATTATTATAAGATGAGCAAAATCATAGTTTTTGGAGCATCGGGGCAGCTTGGACAATGTCTGAAGCTTGTTTCTGAACAAGAAAGTATTTCCGATATCAATTTCCTTCCTGAAGAACAGGCCAACATTTTAGATCTCGATGGTTTAAAATCAATCTTTCAAACTGAGTCGCCACTATACTGTATTAATTGCGCGGCTTATACTGCAGTAGACAAAGCAGAAGACGAACTGGAGCTAGCCAGAAAAATAAATTGTGAAGGTGCAGCCAACCTTGCCAAACTATGCCAAGAGTATAATACCACGCTTATTCATATTTCAACCGACTTTGTTTTTGCCGGTAATGTTACAAAGCTCCTCAACGAAACGGATGTAGCTGAACCTATCAATGTATATGGTTTAACGAAATTAGAAGGCGAAAACGCAATTATCAGCACAACGCAAAAGCACTATATTTTTCGCACAAGCTGGCTATATTCTGAATTTGGAAACAACTTCGTTAAAACAATGCTTCGCTTAGGTGCCGAGAAAGATGAACTCCGGATTATTTCCGATCAGATTGGAACACCAACTTATGGGATTGATTTGGCAAAGTGCATCATAAATACCATCCAAAACGATAATCAACAATACGGATTATATCATTACAGTAACGAAGGAGTAACTTCCTGGTATGATTTTGCAAAAGCGGTGTTTGACATTGCCGAATTACCCGTAAAAGCTATTCCTGTAAAGACAACTGAATATGTAACAAAAGCCCAACGCCCTGCATTTTCTGTGATGGATAAGTCGAAAATCAAAGAAACGTTCAGCTTAGAAATACCCTATTGGAGAGATAGCTTAATCGTATGCCTTGATAAGTTAAAAAAATTAAAAAGTTAAAATTAAAAAAGCCGGACCTAAGCTCTGTCTAGTGATGAAATCCGGCAATCTCACATCTAATTTCTCAAACGGCGAAGCCCTCTTGAGTGCATTTATAAAATACAGACACACGAAAAATCTAAAAAACCCATGAAAGGAATTATTCTAGCCGGCGGTTCTGGTACCAGATTACATCCGCTAACACTGGCAACCAGTAAACAAATGATGCCTGTTTACGATAAGCCGATGATTTACTATCCTTTATCCATCCTGATGCTGGCTGGAATTAAGGAAATTCTGATTATTTCCACGCCTCACGATTTGCCAAATTTTGAAAAGCTCTTGGGAGACGGTTCACGTATCGGATGTAAATTCACTTATAAAGTTCAGCAGGAACCTAATGGTTTAGCGCAGGCTTTTGTTATTGGCGAAGAATTTGTAGGATCAGATAGTGTCGCGTTGATTCTTGGAGATAACATATTCTATGGCGATGGACTTTCCATGCTTTTGCAGGATTTGAAGGAGCCAGATGGTGGGGTCGTTTTTGCTTACCCTGTTTCAGATCCTGAAAGATATGGTGTGGTTGAATTTGATAAAGAAAACAAGGTCATCTCTATTGAGGAAAAGCCCGTTTCACCTAAATCAAATTACGCCGTACCCGGACTTTATTTTTACGATAATTCGGTGGTTGAAATTGCAAAAAACATCGCACCTTCACCTCGTGGCGAATACGAAATTACCGATGTAAATAAGGTTTATCTTGAACGCGGTAAACTTAAAGTAGGAGTGCTTAGTCGCGGTACAGCCTGGTTAGATACCGGGACTTTTAATTCCTTAATGCAAGCCGGACAATTTGTACAAGTTATTGAAGAACGTCAGGGTTTAAAAATTGGCTGTATTGAAGAAATTGCTTACCGTATGGGTTTTATCAACGCTTCGGAACTAAAAGCAATTGCGGAGCCCTTGGTTAAGAGCGGATACGGGCAATATTTGTTGAGAATTATTCAGCAAAACCCTATTAAATAACGCGTCGCTAATAAATTATATCATAGCCATTATTCCAAGACGTAACCTAATATGGCTTTCAAACCTGAAGAAATTAGAATAGCTGTAATCGGACTAGGTTATGTTGGCCTTCCGCTTGCTCTTGCTTTTTCAGAAAAGTATTCAGTCGTGGGATATGATACGAATGATAAACGTATAAATGATCTGAACAAAGGGTATGATGGCACCTTGCAAGTCGAGTCATCAGCGTTAGCGGCCAGTAATATTACACTAACAAACAATCCTCTGAGCCTTCAATCCTGCAACATTTTCATCATTACCGTACCTACTCCGGTTAACGATTTTAAAGAACCCGATCTTACGCCTTTAAAAGAAGCAACAGCTTGTGTCGCAAATTACTTGAAACAAGGCGATGTGGTTATTTACGAATCGACCGTTTATCCTGGCTGTACCGAAGAAGACTGTGTGCCGTTACTGGAGTTAGTCAGCGGAATGAAATTCAATGAAGACTTTTTCTGTGGTTATTCACCTGAAAGGGTAAGTCCCGGAGATACAGTCCATACTTTAAAAACAATTGTTAAGGTAACTTCGGGTTCCACCCCGGAAGTAGCTCAATATGTAGATCGTTTGTATTCAAGCATCATTACTGCGGGCACCTTTCCGGCTAAGTCAATAAAAGTTGCCGAAGCTGCAAAGGCAATTGAAAATGCTCAGCGTGATGTCAACATATCTTTTGTAAACGAGCTGGCTTTAATTTTCGACCGTATGGGAATCGATACTTCCGATGTTCTAGAAGCAGCTTCAACAAAATGGAACTTCCTAAAATTCAAACCCGGACTGGTTGGAGGTCACTGCATTGGCGTAGATCCTTATTACCTTGCACATAAGGCAAAAGCACTGGGATATCATCCTGAAGTTATCCTTTCGGGACGAAGGGTGAATGACTTTATGCCAACATTTATTGCCAGTAAAGTAGTTAAGCTTATGCTGAATAAAGGGCTGGCTGTTAAGAATGCGAGAGCCTTAATCTTGGGAATTGCATTTAAAGAGAATTGTTCGGATATCCGAAATTCTAAAGTGGCTGATATTTACCTGGAGTTAAAACAATACGGGATGATAGTGGATGTGTATGATCCTTGGGCAAAACCAGAAGAAGTTAGCAGTGCGTTTGGTATCAGTGTTATTGATGATATTTATAAAGAGAATTATCAGGTCATTCTCATCGCGGTTGCCCATAATGAATTTTTTGAAATCGACTATCTAAAATTGAAGGGGAAAGAAGCCATTATTTTTGATACTAAGTCTATCATTAAACAAGAATGGGTTGATGCGAGACTGTAAAAACTATTACTACTAAAAGACTATGCCTACGCTCGTCGGGATTTGTAATCCCGATGCTATAATTAAAGATTTCAAATCTAAAGCAAGGACTCAAAGTAACTTTTTCAAGATCGAAACTGAAGTTGTAATTTTCAACATATTATTATAGTACTTTTGATAGAGCTCTTAATGGCTTAAAATGACAACATCTAAATTTTATAAATGAAAGTAGCATTAATTACAGGGATAACGGGACAGGATGGAGCCTATCTGGCCGAATTTTTATTGAAGAAAGGTTATTATGTACATGGTTTAAAAAGGAGATCATCCCTGTTTAATACAGATCGTATTGATCATTTGTATCAGGATCCGCATGAAACCAATGTAAAACTAAAGCTGCATTATGGCGATTTAACAGACTCAACCAATATCATCCGCATTATTCAGGAAGTACAGCCAGATGAGATCTATAACCTGGCAGCAATGAGTCATGTGAAGGTGAGCTTTGATACCCCGGAATATACCGCTAATGCGGATGGGATCGGAACGCTGCGAATCTTAGAAGCGGTGCGTATCTTGGGATTAACTAAGAAAACACGAGTTTATCAGGCATCGACCTCCGAATTATACGGATTAGTTCAGGCAGTACCGCAAAGTGAAACCACGCCTTTTTATCCACGCTCACCTTATGCAGTAGCCAAAATTTATGGTTATTGGATTACCGTAAACTATCGCGAAGCTTATGGCATGTTCTCCTGTAATGGAATTCTTTTTAATCACGAAAGCCCCATAAGAGGAGAAACTTTTGTTACCCGTAAAATTACCCGTGCAACTGCAAAGATTGCCTTGGGTTTACAAAGCTGCCTTTATTTAGGAAACCTTTCTGCTCAACGCGATTGGGGTCACGCTAAAGATTATGTTGAAGCAATGTGGCTGATCTTGCAGCAAGAAAAAGCTGAAGATTATGTTATTGCCACAGGGATAACGACCGAAGTTCGAGAATTTGTACGAATGAGCTTTGCAGAACTGGGTATTGATATTGAGTTTAGTGGAAAAGACGAAAATGAGAAAGGCGTTATAATTGATGTAAATCAAACGCGAGCTTTAGAGCTCGGTTTACATACAGATTCTTTAAAACCCGGCCAAACAGTAGTAAAAGTAGATCCAAGATATTTTCGCCCAACAGAAGTGGATTTATTATTGGGAGACCCGACAAAAGCGCGGACTCAATTAGGCTGGAAGCTTAAGTATGATTTACCCGCACTGGTTAGAGACATGATTCATTCGGATCTTAATATTATGAAGAAGAACGAATATTTAAAACAAGGAGGGCACAAGGTTTTAAACTACTTTGAATAAATTTTTAACCCTTACAGCGGTTTGTGTTATATGAGTGTCCTGCTGAATTTATTTCAGCATCTACACATCAATCCACTTATAATATCTTTTTTCTGAGAAATCGGGAACAAGTTCGGGAGGACAAACATAATCATAACAATATCTTTGATGGCGGATCTAGGTCCTGCTGAACTTGTTTCAGCATCTATACGTCATCACTCGCTTATAATATCGTCTTTGTGCGAGATCCCGAAACAAGTTCGGGAGGACGTAGCGCATTATCAAAAACTTCAAAACAGCTTCAAAGATTGTTTCAAATCTTTATATCTTTGCCACGCACAAAATAGACGTATTCGAGAGGTTAGTTTAAAGACAAAGGGGCTTTAAACGTGTGAAGTGAAAACGTTGCGACTTATGAAATTTAAAGACATTAATAGATTGACGCTATCCAAATCTGTTAGAATACTTATTCTCCTTATCGGGATGTGTATTTCTCAACCTATTTTAGCTCAAACAACCCAAAATTTTAGTACCATCCGTGTAGACGAACTCTCTGATGCACAAATAAGGCAGTTCATTCAACAAGTTGAGGCGCAGGGATTAACCGAAGCACAGCTTGAACAGGTTGCTTCAGCCCGTGGAATGAGCCAATCTGAAATTGTAAAGTTACGGGCGCGGGTTAATCGTTTAAAAGGTTCAAATTCAGGAAATGGAAACCTTATTGGTTCCGAGGGAGGCAATACAAGTTCAGGTCAGCGGGGTTTAAATTATAAACCTGATTCAATCCCTGACAATTCAAAAACCGCTTCGGAAGCTAGTAATGCTTCTAAACCAAGAGTTTTTGGTGCTGACTTGTTTAAAAATTCAGGAATGTCTTTTGAGCCAAATCTCAGAATGGCTACTCCGGCCAATTACCAGTTAGGGCCGGACGATGAAGTATTAATTGATATTTTCGGATACTCTGAAGCAAATTACAAATTAAGAATATCTCCCGAAGGAACAATCAATATTCCTTATGTAGGTATTATTAATATAGGTGGACAAACAGTAGAGCAAGCTACACAAAGGATACGTTCGAGGTTAGAAAGCATTTACCCCAACATGCGGAGCGGCAATACAAAAGTCAATATTTCTTTAGGAAACATTCGGAGTATTAAAGTAACCCTTTTAGGAGAAGTTACACGTCCTGGTACCTACACTTTGCCTTCACTAGCTACCGTATTTAATGCGCTTTACTCATCAGGAGGACCATCAGAAAATGGCTCTTTCCGCGAAATAGAGGTGATCAGAAACAACCGGATAATCGCCAAACTGGACATATACGAATTTCTTTTACGAGGCTTTCAGCGCAATAATCTTCGCTTACAAGATCAGGATGTTATTCGCATTCCAACGTATAGTAAACGCGTGGAGTTCGCTGGAGAAGTGAAGCGTCCTGCCATCTTTGAAGCCAGAGATAATGAAACTCTTCAGGATGTGATTTCTTTTGCCGGAGGATTTACCAGTCAGTCTTATACAGCAAGAATAAAAGTTGTTCAAAACACTTCCAAGGAACGTCGTATTACAGATGTTTTTTCTCAGGATTTCAATTCATACCTCCCTCAAAACGGTGACCGCTATTTTGCTGAGCCAATCCTTGAACGTTTTGAAAACAGGGTGACAATTTCAGGTGCAGTATTTCGTCCGGGCCAATATCAATTAGAGAACGGTTTAACTTTGGTGCAACTGATACGTAAAGGCGAAGGTGTAACTGAAGATGCTTTTTTATCACGTGGCTATATCACTCGTTTACGACCTGATAACACCCCCGAACTAATATCTTTTGATTTAGCGAAAATACTAAACGGTTCGGCAACCGACATCGCACTCAGGAGGGAAGATGAAATTACGATTTCTTCGATATTTGATATTAGAGAAGAATATAAAGTGAGTATCGAAGGAGAGGTGCGTTCGCCTGGAACAATCAATTACGCGGAGAATATGAGCTTGGAAGACCTGATTGTTTTGGCCGGAGGATTTAAAGAAGGCGCCTCTGCTAAACGGATAGAGATTTCACGGCGTGTAAAAGATAGTGAGGTTGGTGCTTCCAACTCACGTGTTGCTGAGGTGTATCAGGTGGATGTAGAACAAAACTTAAAAATCCAAGGCCCCAAATTTGTTCTACAGCCTTTTGATATTGTTTCTGTAAGAAATGCGGCCGGGTATGAAGTTCAGCGACAAGTTCGAGTAGAAGGAGAAGTATTATATCCGGGAACGTATACCATTACCAGAAAAGATGAGCGTATATCTGATTTGATAAAACGTGTTGGTGGGTTAACTGATTTGGCCTATTTGTCAGGGGCTTCATTAAAAAGAGGCGAAGCCAATGAAAACGGCTCAGGCAAGAACAAGATTAACACAGAGGAAGAAGATAAAAAGAAGCTGGCCAGGTTGCAACGGCTCCAGGAAACAGTAAAAGATTCAGCAGATATCGTTAAGCAACAAATATTAATGAGAAACGATTATGTGGGGATTGATTTAGAACGAATTTTGGGTAAACCAAAATCAAAAGCAGATTTGATTTTAGAAGAAGGAGATGTATTGCGGGTGCCGAAGCAACTTCAAACGGTTAAGGTGAGTGGGGAAGTTTTATATCCTACTACGTCTATTTATAATGGAGGGAAAAGTTTCAGACAGTATATTTCTGATGCGGGTGGATTTTCTGATAACTCTTTAAAGAAAAGGTCTTATGTGATTTATGCAAATGGGGCAGTACGGAGTACAAAGAAATTTTTTGTGTTTAATAATTATCCGATGGTGAAGCCGGGGGCTGAGATATTTGTGCCTAAGAAGGCAGTGCAAAAAAAGTTATCAGTTTCTGAAGTAGTAGGGCTAACTTCCGGTATAGCGTCTTTGGGAGCTATTATATTGGGAGTGTTGAATTTAATTAAATAAGCCTCTAATACCCTTTGTTGAGCTGCATCAGATGGTTTAATTTAACAGCTGCCACATTGATTTATTAGTTTAATACATCAAAATTTATGATTCGTGCATCATATAGGGGTTATTACACAGGTATTAAAGCTTATTATTACAATAATAACCCATTTAGCATGGAAAAACATGCTGTTTAATAACAGTATGTATATATTGATGACGGATATCAAGTCTAACAATGTGACTGAATGGGCGGAGCTATATCCGGGCTATATAAAGTAAGAATCGATATTATAAGTGAAGACGGTATTAATGACAGAAATGACCTATCAGGAGGGGAAATTATGGGGGGTAATTACCAGAATTGCCGCTAATGGGTGCTATAATTCTAGGAATTTTAACACTACTAGATAAACTAAATATTACCCGTCCAATTAATGCGCCATTCATGACTGAAAGTAATAATCTGAAAAATTCGAATAATAAGGACGAAGTTTCGCTAAAAGAACTTATAGAGAAAGCTCAGGAATCTTTCTTTTACCTTCTTAGACATTGGGTATTAATTATGCTGATTGGTTTGTCAGGTGCAATTATTGGATTGATTTATGCGCTTAGAAATAAACCTGTTTATAATGCTGAATATAGTTTTGTTTTGGAAGATGAAAATTCAAGTGGTTTCAGCGGAGCGTTGGGCTTGGCCAGTCAGTTTGGTATTGACTTAGGTGGTTCAGGTGGTGGTGGTGCTTTTACAGGGGATAATTTATTAGAATTAATGCGTTCCAGGTCTATTGTGCAGCAAGCCTTGCTAAGTCCTATATATATTCGGGACAAAGAGCGGAGCCTTGTTGAATATTATATTCAGATTACTGAAATGCAAAAATCTTGGGAAGATAAGCCGCACTTAGTAAAAATATTACATTTTCCTGTAGGTTCTGATCCTTCTAAATTTACCCGCCACCAGGATAGCATACTGATGAGAATACATGACGATCTGATACAAAACTTTCTCTCTGTTGCAAAAATAGACAAAAAGCTGAGTATCATTAAAGTAGAGGTTAAATCAACCGATGAAAATTTTGCTAAATATTTCGCTGAAGCTGTGGTAAATTGTGTGTCTCGTTTTTATATTGAAACTAAAACAAGCAAATCAAGCAAAAACGTGACTATATTACAACATCAAACAGATTCTGTACGTCAGCGTTTAAATAATTCAATTAACAGAGTGGCCCAATCTACTGATGTTAACCCTAACTCAAATGTAGCCCTCCAAATATTACGGGTACCTTCCCAGCAGCGCCAGATAGATGTTCAGGCCAATAGTGCTATCCTCACGGAATTAGTGAAAAACCTAGAAATATCTAAATTAGCACTTCGGCGCGAGACTCCCTTAATTCAGGCTATAGATAAACCTAGATTTCCTCTCTCAGTTAAGAAAATAGGGAAGTTAAAGACAATGGTTATGGGAAGTATTCTAGCTGGTATATTAATCGTGCTTTATTTATTAATGCATAAATTTTTTCGGAGTGTAATGAATAATTAATTTTTTGGTGGTAATCATCTCATCAATTTAAAATGGTAAGATGTCGGCTTTAAAGTCAAGCAATTTCTATTCTTCTAATTTTGAATTTTAACTCATTAATTTGTGTTTCATACAACATATAAATTTTACATTATAAAACTATGCTAAAAAATAGCAGTATCCTTATTACTGGTGGTACCGGTTCTTTTGGTAACACATTTGTGCCTATGACTTTGAAAAAGTACAATCCAAAACGGATTGTAATTTATTCACGTGATGAGATGAAACAATGGGACATGGCACAAAAATTTGAAGGAGATCCTCGTGTCCGTTTCTTTATTGGGGATGTCCGTGACAAAGACAGACTGATTAGAGCCCTTGACGGGATTGATTATGTGGTTCATGCGGCAGCAACAAAGATCGTTCCTACTGCAGAATACAATCCTTTTGAGTGCATTAAAACTAACATTAATGGTGCAATGAATCTTATTGATGCCTGCATTGATAGAGGTATCAAGCGAGTAGTTGCTTTATCTACAGATAAGGCAAGTAATCCCATTAATTTGTATGGAGCCACCAAACTTGCTTCGGATAAATTATTTGTTGCCGCTAATGCATACGCCGGGACACATAAAACCAGTTTTTCAGTAGTTCGGTATGGTAATGTAATGGGTTCTAGAGGCTCGGTGATACCATTCTTTATGTCAAGAGTGAATACTGGCGAGCTTCCCATTACTGATACCCGCATGACTCGCTTTATGATCAGTCTTGAGCAGGGTGTTGAACTTGTTTGGCATGCTATAGATGATATGTCAGGAGGAGAAATTTATGTTAAAAAAATTCCTTCTATGAATATTGTGGATATTGCAAAAGCTGTAGCCCCTGATGCTAAGCATACAATTATTGGAATTCGCCCTGGCGAGAAGATTCACGAGCAAATGATAGGTTCTGAAGATGCTCCACATACTTTTGAATATGAAGATCATTTTAAAATTCTACCGGCAATCCACAATTGGTCATCAGATCCTGACAGGATTAATGGGGGTAAAAAGGTACCGGATGGGTTTACTTATATCTCTGACACGAATAAAGAATGGATGACTGGTGCCGAATTAGAAAAATGGATATCTGATAATAATGCCAAAATAGGAAGTATTTAACACGATGTCTAAGCGGATTTTGATTATTGGTGGGTCAGGGCTTTTAGCGGTTAACTGGGCTCTTACCAGGCGGGATTATGATGAAATAATTCTCGGACTTCATGATCGTCAAATTTCTATTGCGGGTACGAAGGGATCCAAATTAGACTTGACCTCTTACGATGCTGTTGTAAGGTCAATCGATCAAATTCAACCTGATGTATTGATACATACGGCTGGCTTAACCAGTGTTGAAGCATGTGAAAGAAATCCAAGATTAGCTAAATATGTTAACATTGACTTAGCCTCCAGCGTGGCCATGGCTTGTTCCGCACTGGGGATACCAATGGTTCATATATCGACAGATCATCTGTTTTCAGGTGAAGTTGAGATGGTCTGTGAGGAAACCCCACCTCGCCCTCTAAATATTTACGCTTCTACAAAAGCCGAGGCGGAAGTTAGAGTTCTTGAAAATCATCCATCTGCATTAGTTATAAGAACAAACTTTTATGGTTGGGGGCCTTCCTATCGCCCTTCCTTTAGCGATCAGATCATTAACACACTCCGCTTTGGTAAGGAATTAAGTCTGTTTGAAGACGTGTATTATACTCCAATACTATCAGAAGTACTCGTACAAGCAGTTCATGAATTGATTGAAAATAAGGCGTCAAAAATTTATCAGGTTGTAGGAGACGATCGAATCTCAAAATATGCGTTTGGTATATCGATAGCAAAACACTTCGGTCTCGATAAAGGGTTGATCAAAGGTATCAAAATGGCCGATAAGCCAGATCTTGTTAAAAGACCTCAGAATATGAGCCTTTCAAATAAGAAGACGGTACTAAAGATCCAGCAATCCATTGGAGGCGTCGATCAGCATTTGAAAAGATTATTAGAACAAGAAGCATCTGGATTTATTAATGAAATTATAAAATTATGATTCCTTACGGACGTCAAGATATTTCAGAAGAAGATATTCAAGCGGTAATCGATGTATTACGCTCAGAATATTTAACTCAGGGGCCAACCGTACCAGCATTTGAAAAAGCAGTTGCTACTTATACTGGTGCAGCGTATGGAGTGGCGGTTAATAGTGCTACAAGTGCGCTACATATAGCATGCCTGGCCTTGGATGTGGAGAAGGGAGATATAGTTTGGACTAGTCCTATAAGTTTTGTCGCTAGCTCAAACTGTGCTTTATATTGTGGTGCTACGATTGATTTTGTAGATATTGATCCACTCACCTATAATATGAGTGTTAAGGCTCTTACAGAGAAGCTTGAACAGGCTAAGAAGGCTGGAAACCTGCCTAAGGTGATCATTCCCGTGCATCTTGCCGGTCAGTCTTGTGATATGAAATCAATTTCCCAACTCGGGAAGAAATACGGCTTCAAAATTATTGAGGATGCTTCACACGCTATTGGCGGAAGATATTTGGGAGAGCCTATTGGAAATTGCCGGTTTAGCGACATAACGATTTTTAGCTTTCATCCAGTAAAGATCATTACAACCGGAGAAGGCGGAATGGCAATGACGAACGACCTTGTCCTTGCAAAAAAGATGACAAAGTTTCGGAGCCATGGTATTACGAGAGTACCGGAGGAGATGACTGTTGTTCCTCACGGTCCCTGGTATTATCAGCAAATTGATCTCGGCTATAATTACCGGATGACAGATCTGCAGGCGGCCCTGGGTCTAAGCCAGATGAATCGTATTGATGAATTTGTAAGTAAGAGACATGAAATCGCTAAGCGATACGATGAGCTTCTTTCCGATTGCTGGCTAACGCTGCCTTATCAGACTAAGGATTCATATTCAGCGTTCCATTTATATATTGTTAGATTAAAAACCCGGGAAGTAAAGTTTAGTCACCGGGCGATTTTCGATAGACTGCGTAGCCATGGAATCCTGATTAACCTGCATTACATTCCTATATATTCACATCCGTATTACCAAAGTCTGGGTTATAACAAAGATGATTATCCACAAGCTGAAGCATATTATTCGGAGGCTATAAGTATCCCTATGTATGCCAATTTAACTGAAGCGGATCAACAATTTGTGGTGGATTCTATCAAAAAGCCTTTGGGATATCAGAACTTATTTTAATCTCATATTTGCCTAATAATATGGTTTCGTGTGTTCAATCCATGTCGGTTATCATTTTATATTATTTTCTAAATTTCACTATCTGTTTAACATTGTAGATTTGTGAATTAATAATCAGAATTATGATTGAAACCAGAAAAAAGAAAGTTATTACCAATGGTGATACCACCTTTTACCAATTTGACGATAAAATGGGTTTCTGGGGAGTCCCGAATCTTGAGCGTGAGGTGTGTTTTCAGCAAAGGCCCGAATTACCCGTTAGAGTAAAACATAATTCCGACGGAAACCGGGATAACGATATTATTATATCGTCAGGTGAAAAAACTATCGCATGTTTTGGAGGATCTCATACGTGGGGTGGCGGTGTTGAACAAGAATTGAGATATCCAAACTTCTTAAGTCAGGCAACTGGTGAAAAAACTGTAAATATGGGACATTGCAGTTTGGGACTGGATCAGGTTTGTTTGTCAGTATTACAAAAGTCGCCAAAATACAATCCTAAGGTAATCATTATCGAACAATATCCCTGGGCGGTCCATCGTGTGTTAAACAATTATGTTAATGGATATGTTAGACCGCATTTTTATCTTGATGCAAGCGGAGAACTAAAACTTAATAAGATTTCGTCTCTAACGGGAATAAAGTTTTTTCGGAAAATTATAGGCACATATTATTCGTTTCGTAAAGAATTTAACGAATACAAATCGGGAATAGACCTTAAAAACAATTACGATCCTCAAACTGACCCTATTTTCCTTTTATGGAAAACCAGGCATTATGATTACATGTATAATTTATTGGATAAAATTCTAGCGGTAATTAAAGACCATTGCCGTAGAAACAATATCAAACTCTTATTTGGTCTGGGTGCTATCCATCAGCAATTTGGTCCCAAGAGCAAGTCGCCCATGGTTGATTATGAATTGCCACGGGAAAGATTCATTACTTTGCTCGAAAAAAATAAAGTTGCCTATGTCGATATGACTGAAACAATGTTAAGGGAGCACTCACCCGAGTCACCCGTAATATTTAACGATGGACACATAAATGCGAAAGGGCATAAAATTTTCGCCGATGTGCTTCATCAAGAACTTTTAAAACTAAACTGGCTATAATATGAAAGTATCCCTGTTTTATGAATTAATGCAATTCGCATTTTCGAAAAAAGTATTTGGCGAGAAGATGAAATATATTTTTCTGGCGCTTATATTTTATACTGCGCTAGCTAAGACTCTGGCCGCGTCCGAAAAAAGTAGTAGTTCTGCAGCCAGCAGCCTGTCAGGCGACGATATTTATCCGCTTTTTTAACAAACCAATGGAAAGAAGAAGCCGTTCTACCATACTTATTTTGGGGGATTCAACAAGCATGAGTATAGGTGTGGAGCAACATATGCATCCTTTTGTTTTGGCCAACCGCAACATCTGGCCGGAAAATACAAGAATCTTAAATTGTTCTCTTCCCGGAATGACCGCTGCAGACGCAGCCGCTTTTTTCTTCAGGCACAAAAACGCCTTTATCAGCGAACTTTCAGCGGTGTTCATTTACCTTGGTAATTGTGATACTAATGCTACTGAAGTACGCAAGGGCAGATATAGTTACTTTAGATATTTGAGAAGCAAGCTCAACGAGGCTATAGGTAAAGTTTCGGCTAAAACCAGTATAAAAAACCGTTTGTTGCATTTCGAATGGAATAATCAATATAACCCGAAAATTGAAAGCCCCGAGGATCCCAATGATTATGAGCACAATATCAGGCTGATATTGGGGATCTGCAAGTCACGAAATATTCCTACAATATTGGTCAGGCCGCAAGCAAACCTGTTTTTCCTGTCTGGCATTGGCAAAGGCAATTTTGTTTTTTATAAATATTTGGGTATTGAGGACCGGATTGCCGATCGCATTTCGATCCCTGATTTAAGGTTCAAAGAAGCGTTGAAGTGTCAGGAGGATGGGGAGTATGAAAAAGCAGCTGAGATCTACAAAGCAATATTAGTAAATCCGCCGGCTTCACCCATGAGTATGGAATATTCGCTGCTCGTAATGAACAATTATGCTGCTGCTAAAGCTGAAATTGGGGACTTGGAAGAAGCTGAGTACTTACTGAACCTTTTATTAAAGGAGCAGGGAGTAAGGAAGGAAATTGTACTCTACAACCTTGCCCGGATAAGTAAAATGCGAGCTGATGAAGCTCAATATAGGGAGCGTGTGGTTGAATCCTATGAAGCAGATGCATCGCTTTACCGGGTCCGTCAACCATATATTGATGCCATTGATCGTATCAGTGAAGATTTCCCTTCGACCAGGATCGTGAATATGAAAGAACTGATCCCTGAATCATTATATCTTGATCACTGTCACCCGCTTCCCGCCGGACAGGTAATTTTAGCGGACAAAATTGGTGAGCATTATTCCAGTTTAAATATTCAGGGAGGGGCTCAGGCAGAAATTGAGAATATACTATATAACCCTGAGCTTGCAACCGGAAATATTTCTGATTTTCATGAATACTTTAAAACCTTTGCGCCTTTGGACAAAACGCAGGCACAGGAGGAATTGAGTGCCCTGGGCCGAATTTTTAAAGATCGATTACCATATAATACAGATAACTCTGAACTAAGCAGAATATCCCGGGAAGTTAAAACGGCGGTGGAGTACCATTTGCGTCATCCAATTTTCACTTCCATAACTGATATAGCCAATTTTAATCCGGTTAACCCTTCTGATGTTGGTAGATTTCCAGAATATTTCATAATCAGGCATCTGATTCCTTATCAAAGGCTCATTGAGGACACCATGCCGGAAGTCGCCTCACAATTCGATAATGAACTAAAATTACTTCGTTCCTCCAAAGAGTTGATGATGATTTTGCCTGAGAAGGCGAGGCAGTATGTAGAAGAGGGATATCCATTAATTGACAGTCAATTTGAGAGCGAAAGGCTGCCCGCAATCCTTGTGAAAATCAAGTCTTTACTCTCTAATCATCTAAGCAAAGGAAATCAAGTTTTCGAACGTACAAAAACAACGATATTTTGGTATGTACGTGAAACCCTTCGATTTGGTTCACATTCGAGATATAGCATGCGATATGATAGACTGTTGATGGAATTTATCGCCGAAGGGCTTGCAATATCGTCAGTACTGGACAGTAAACTTTCAAACAATTATAAAGGAGCCATTACAAAATTAATCAGTGCACGAGAAGACACCGTTAAAATTCAT
>JANMZB010000552.1:0-1393 GCA_031382725.1 Sphingobacteriaceae bacterium
TCGGGGGCTGAAAAATTGTTCCGTTCGTTCGGCCCGATGGAATAGCTGAGCACTACCCCCTATACCCTGACTTACCGCCTATGGCCTTTGCAATCGTTCGCACCGCTAAACTCAAAACCGCCGGTAACCTGGGCGGACTCAATAATCACCTAGAGCGGAAAATGGAAGTACCCAATGCAGATCCGGAACTAAGCCATCTGAACCGGCGCAAGGTAGGCAGTGGGGATCTGGCCAAGGACGTGGCCAACCGGCTGCAAGCTGCCGGCATCGAGAAGCCGCGCAAGAATGCCGTGCTGGCTATCGAACACCTGATGACAGCATCTCCCGAGGCTTTCCCTTTCCGGAAAGCCAAGGCCCCCAGTGGCAGCCCTGGAGCTTACGGTCTGGTAGGGGCTAAGGAAGATACTGCCCGTTGGCAAGCCTTTGAGAAGAATTGTATCCAATGGCTTAAGCAGCGATACGGAGCGGCCAACGTGGTCAACTTTAGCGTTCACTTAGACGAACAGACCCCCCACATTCACGCCGTCGTGGTACCCCTTGATGCCAAGGGTAAACTCAACTGCCGGCATTACCTGGGCGGGCGGGAAAAGCTGCGGGAGTTACAGGATAGTTTCGCGGCCGCCCATCAGGGCATTGGTTTAGAAAGAGGCATTCAGGGGAGCAAGGCCCACCACACAAGGGTTAAGCAGTTCTACGGCCAGGCTCAAAACTTTGAGAAAGCTCCTAGCCTACAAATACAAGCCAATGCCCCTGTGGCCTCCATACAGGCCCCTGAGACAAATCTATTTGGTCAAATGAAGTTGGACCCTCAGGAGTACGCCAAAGTTCAGGAGAAGCGATTACAAGCCGAATTAGAGGCCCATCATCAGCAGACGTTGCTAAAAGCCCAGCAGAAGGCCGTAGAACTGCACAAGGCCGCCCAAGCAGCCGAAGTACTCAAATTGGAAAATCAACGCCTGAAGGGGCAAATAAAGGGCTTACAGAAGCAGGTAACCACCTTGAACGAGCAGCTCACTTTTAGCCACGATATGGTGAAGCAGATCGCCAATAAAAAATTTACTCCGGAACAAATCCATCAGGGATTAAACCAGGTAGCCAAAACCGCACCCGAAAAGGGCATGCAGGAGTGTTTAACAATGATGGGGATGAAAGTAAAGGAACCCGAACCTGAAATCAAATATCAGGTTCGCCGCAACAAGGGCTACGGCCTGTGAGCGCCTACCGCGGGTGCTTCCTTCTTCCACCGGCCCGGATAAGGAACGCATCCGGGCCGGTGGAAGAAGGAAGGGTTATTTATGACTTAACATAATGATTATTAATACTATACGTTATTTTATGTTCAATAAACAACCCTTCTTTTGTTGAATAGACCTGCAGAGGCGCCCATGCCTTT
>JANMZB010000467.1:0-1028 GCA_031382725.1 Sphingobacteriaceae bacterium
GCTCATGCCGCCGGTACTTGGTTGTTCATGGTGGATAACCATCCCATGTACCCATTACCCAAGATTCCAGCCAGCCTCCTAGCGCCAACGCCCGATACCGATCCTTGGCCATCCCGCCTCCCGGGCGACCACTACACCCGACGGCAACTGGACCAACTCGAATACGTTCAGGACATAGACTCCTTCGCGGACGCTGATGATCCGGACCTATCTCTCTGGTCCCCGGCACGCATTATCTCCCACCAAGCCCAACCATCCCCTCCACGTCTTCGCTTTTACGTTGCATGGGAATGGAATGACACCCAGGGTACTTGGGTTGATGGCTATGCCCTCCGCCTACAGTCCCCGGACCTTATCCTCACATACATCACCCAACACCGGCTCCACGACCACCCGTCCTTCCGGTGCATCAGAGAGCCGAATTCGTGCTGAAGTCCACAGGGAAAAAATTAAACACAAAATTGTACTTACATGAAGCCTATCCTGTAGTTGACTTCCCGCTTCTTGTAAGTACTTTCTTGTATATAGTGGAAGTACAAATTTTTAATTTTTATGATACAAGAATTTATTCTTTCTACAGCCCGATATATGTACTAAATGAATTGTATATTTTAGATTTTCAAACCTTCGAATAATTTGTTTACTTTAATTACATTGTTTAGAGTTTACAAAGATAAAGTTCTACACTTTTAAAACGATAAATGAAGAGCTTCTGTAACAAGTAAATTTTTGCTATCAAGATGTACTATTATATTAATTTTTATATAGAAAGAAAATTCGGAATTAAATTAAAGTTTCAAATGCTTGCTGTGACAATCCATTGCAGCATGTCTGCTGGACTCTTCAAAGATCTTTCGGATGAAGCCGCTTCCTTCATATTATAAACAGCAATGAAAATACTGTTATAATTACATGTGATCACCAGCACACAAATTTTCATTCTGATAGTAAATCAATTGTTGTCAGAACGATGGCTTCCGTATTAATACAAAATCATTGGAAGAAAGGTTTCAGTAGCAATACTCGAT
>JANMZB010000483.1:0-7882 GCA_031382725.1 Sphingobacteriaceae bacterium
AGGAAGGATGTTGACTCATTTTTAAAACAACTCAATTTAACACCGGCAAAGGAATACTATGAGCCTTGCAAGAATGAAGATATTGTAAGAAGGGTTCTAAGAAATCTGATTTCTGCTTACCAAAAAGCTGGTTATGAAGATAAGGTACGGGAGGTTGAAGAACTGCTGGCGGTTGTGGAAGCTGAGAAGTAATTATTGCCTGAAGCGCCTTCGAATCAGGCAATAATCAACTTAAAATTCCATCAAATACGCTTTTATAAATTCGTTCAAATCGCCATCTAAAACAGCCAGTGGATTAGAAGTTTGATAATTCGTCCGGTGATCTTTCACACGCCTATCATCCAACACATAACTTCTTATCTGCGAACCCCATTCAATCTTTTTCTTGCTTCCTTCAATAGCCGCAGAAGCTTCTTGGCGTTTACGCATTTCGGCTTCGTACAACTGCGATTTTAGTAAGCGAATAGCGTTTTCTTTATTTTGCAATTGCGATCTCGACTCCTGATTTTTGATAATAATCCCGGAAGGTTTGTGATATAAACGAACTGCTGTTTCTACTTTATTTACATTCTGACCGCCTGCACCTCCGGAACGAAAAGTTTCAAATTCGATATCGGCAGGGTTAACTTCTATTTCTATCGTATCATCCACCAATGGATAAACATAAACCGATGCGAATGAAGTATGACGTTTGGCATTGGCATCAAATGGAGAAATACGCACCAGGCGATGAACACCGTTTTCACCTTTTAAATATCCGTAAGCGAATTCACCTTCAATTTGCAGGGTAACCGATTTCACTCCCGCAACCTCACCTTCCTGGAAATCCTGCTCACTAACTTTACAGCCATTTTTCTCTGCCCACATAATGTACATGCGCATCAGCATTCTGGCCCAATCGCAGCTTTCTGTACCTCCTGCGCCGGCAGTGATCTGAAGTACGGCATTAAACTGATCTACTTCAGAACTAAGCATGTTTTTAAACTCAAGTTCTTCTAGTTTGGCAAGTGCTAGTTGAAATTGTTCTTCCAATTCTTCGGTAGTGGCATCACCGGATTGAAAAAATTCAAACAATACTGCGGTATCTTCAATAGAAGATTCAACAGTAACGATCCCGTCTGTCCAAACTTTCTTAGCTTTTATAGAATGGAGAACTTTTTCTGCCTCTTTAGGTTTATCCCAAAAATCGGGTGTAAGGGTTAATTCCTCTTCAATATGGAGGTCATCAAGTTTCTTGTCGATGTCAAAGATGCCTCCTCAGGGACGTTACTCTGTCCCTTAAATCCTGTAACTGTTCTTTAGTCATGGGGCAAAAATAAGAAAATGGGTGAAAGGAGAGCTATATGGCTTTCAAAACCTAAGATGAATCTTAAAATTAAAACTTTGTATATTTGATATAATGATCAAGAAAGATTTTAAGTGTATACTACAGCGGAAATCATAAGTATATTGAAGCAGCATAAGCCCGCTTTAAGTCAGAAATATCCCATTTCCGAGCTTGGTCTTTTCGGGTCTTTTGCCCGAGGCGATTTTAACCCACAAAGTGATATTGATATCCTGGTTGATTTTAACGGGAAAATTGATGGCTTCGATTATATTCGTCTTGCGCATGAATTCGAAGATCTGTTCAAACATAAAATCGATATGGTTTCCCGCAGAGGCATAAAACCTCACTATTTACCTTTTATAGAGCGTAATTTGATTAATGTCTGAACGAAACGTTAAATTACTGCTTCTGGATATTAAATCTTCTATACTAAAGATTTTGGATTATACTCAAGGTATGAGTTATGCAATGTATGATGCTGATTCTAAAACAAAAGATGCTGTAGAGCGAAATTTTGAGATTATTGGAGAAGCTGCTTCCAGATTGCCTAATGAGTTTAGATCTAAAGATCATGGTATTGAATGGAGGATACTGAAAGACTTTCGTAATTTTATTATACATGAATATTTCGGAATAGACAATTTAATCGTATGGGATATTATTGAACATCGTTTACCTTATTTATTGGATCAAATTTCAAAGGTCGTTGATTCACATGAAGATTGAGATAACAACCAGGTTTTAATAACTCTGAACCCCTAAGAAGTAACAATCTCGAAACTAATTATTCAATCAGGATTTTTATCTTCGTGACAAATCGCATAATATGCTTCCCAAGATAAATTTCACGCAAACGCAATCCTACCAATATTTAACAGATCACTTCATAGATATTAATCAAGAGCATTTGAGAGACCTCTTCAAAAGTGATCCGAACCGATTCTCAAAATTATCTATTCAGTTTAAGGAGATTCTTTTAGACTATTCAAAGAACAGGATCAACGAAAAAACAATAGCACTTTTAGTACAACTTGCCAAAGAATGCGGACTAAAAGAAGCCATCGAAGCCATGTTCAATGCGGAAGCCATTAATGAAACCGAAGGACGCCAAGTTTTGCATATCGCATTGCGCAACCAAAGTAATGAACGCTTTGTGGTTGATCAGGTTGATGTAATGCCTGATGTTAAAGCGGTACTTGATAAGATGAATTCATTTTGCACGTCTGTGATTTCAGGTAAATGGAAGGGTTACTCGGGCAAAGCTATTACAGATATTGTCAACATAGGTATTGGCGGTTCGGATTTGGGACCAGTTATGGTTTACGAATCATTAAAGGCTTATCGTAATCATCTAAATCTTCATTTTGTATCGAATGTAGATGGAACGCACATTGCAGAAGCTTTAAAAATGGTCAATCCGGAAACTACCTTATTTTTGATTGCATCTAAAACCTTTACCACCCAGGAAACTATGGCAAATGCACATAGTGCCCGCGACTGGTTTCTCGCTAAAGGCGGTTCAACTGCCGCAGTTGCAAAACACTTTGCAGCGCTGTCAACTAATGCAAAAGCAGTTTCTGAGTTCGGTATCGACACCAAAAATATGTTTGGGTTTTGGGACTGGGTTGGCGGAAGATACTCTCTTTGGAGTGCCATAGGAACCTCAATTGCCCTTGGAATTGGTTTTGATAATTTCAAAGCACTATTAAAAGGTGCGCATGAAATGGATAAGCATTTCCGTAAAACAGAATTTGATCAAAATATTCCTGTAATCTTAGCGCTTTTGGGTATCTGGTACAACAATTTCTTCGAGGCTGAAAGCCATGCTATTTTACCTTACGATCAATACATGCATCGCTTTGCGGCTTACTTCCAACAGGGAGACATGGAAAGTAACGGTAAAAATGTAGACCGAAATGGGGAGCCTGTGAATTATCAAACCGGACCGGTAATATGGGGAGAACCCGGAACGAATGGCCAGCATGCTTTTTACCAGTTAATTCATCAGGGGACAAAATTAATTCCTTGTGACTTCATCGCTCCGGCACAATCGCATAATGCTACGGGCAACCATCACACATTACTGCTGTCTAACTTTTTTGCACAAACCGAGGCTTTAATGAACGGGAAAACGCTGGAAGAAGTTGTTGCAGAACTTAAAGCTTCCGGCAAATCCGATTCAGAAATTGAAAAACTAGCAGCATTCAAAGTTTTTGAAGGAAACCGGCCTACAAATTCAATCCTCGTAAAAAAGATTACTCCCGAAACTTTAGGATCGCTTATCGCGATGTATGAACACAAGATCTTTGTGCAGGGTATTATCTGGAATATTTTCAGTTTCGACCAGTGGGGCGTAGAATTAGGCAAACAACTGGCTAATAAAATTCTGCCTGAGTTAGAAAGTGAAGCAGCTATTGATTCACATGATTCTTCGACTAACGGATTAATCAATCAATATAAAAACTGGCGAAAATAGCAGTTTAAATCTCAGATATATTTTATAAAAGGAGCTGTAGTGGCTCCTTTTGCTTTTAAAAATTTTATCTACCGAGCAACCCATTTTCCAAAAGCTTCGTACTTAAGGGTATATTGGGTTAATCCTTGATGTCCTTATCTCAAATAGACCATATCATATCCGGCTGTAAATCCCGCGACCGCAAAAGTCAGAAGGAGCTTTACAAGCTGTACTTTGGATTTTCTATGAAGATATGTCTGCGTTATGCCGAACATAAAGAAGAAGCGGTTGAAATTGTGAACGATGGTTTTATGAGAGTATTTACTAATCTGAGCAAATACGACACCGGCAGGCCATTCAATTCCTGGCTAAGTACCATCATGATTAATACCTCAATAGACTACTATAGAAAACGAATAAGACGCAGCAAAATGGAAGAGCTAAACAGCAACCATGAGGTTGAAGAAAATGAGCATATTTTATCTAAAATCAACTACATCGATTTAATAAGATTGGTTCAAAACCTATCACTCAGTTATCGTACCGTATTTAATCTTTTTGTAATAGACGGATACAATCACGAAGAGATTGCAAATATGCTTTCAATCTCGATTGGAACATCCAAATCGAACTTATTCAAAGCGCGCCTCAAACTAAAAGAAATGCTTAACAAAATGGACTATGAAAACAGCCCGATTCGAAATATATCATGAAAGAGTTGTCTGATGATAAGTTTGATGAGCTACTAAAGCGTAAAGCAGAATCTGCTGATTTTGACTTTGATGAATCTGCATGGGAAAAAATGGAGCAGAAACTTCGTAGAAATGATCGTGGCATCTTTATTAGAAAAGCAGCCTTTGCTCTTGCTCTATTACTTATTTCCGCAGGAGCGTTTCTTTTACTGGATAATAATTCGGTACAAGAAAATCGGAAACTTGCTAAAAATCCGATGACTAAAAAAGTGGTTGATACCATTAGACAAATTCAAGAATCCGAAGTCACTCCATCCTCAGAAAACGTTAGCCGTGCTATTGTAAATAATAACAATCAAGGTTTTAGTGCCGTAAGAACTAAATACACTTCGCCTGCTGAAAAAAAAGAAATCAAGACTATAAAGCAACTTAATAAGGACTTACAAGACGAATATATTATACCTCAGCAATCAGAGGGTTCGCTGTTAACTGCTTTCGTAAATACCGATTCTTTAAAACAAACAACAATCACGACAGAAAAGCTACCGGGTCAAATCAGTGATTCTTTACTAGTTGATAAAGACGAAAGCAAACCGTCGAAACGCCACAGATTATCGTTCTGTGTTACTGCGTTAGCCGGGCCAGAATTTAGTGCTATTAAATCCATCGCTGGTAATCAAGGCACATTAACCACGGGCTTGCTGGTTAATGCTTCGATATCCAAAAGAGTGTTATTAAGCTCCGGGGTAAAGTATGGTTTTAAGAATTATCAAGCTACTGCCTTCGATTATAAAATCGAGAACTCTTATTCAAAATATGCTTCCGGGATTGATGCTTCATGTAAAATACTGGAAGTCCCTTTACAAGCTTCATATATAGTATCTGGTAACAGAAATAGAAAAATCGCGCTTTCGACCGGATTATCTTCTTACTTCATGCTATCAGAGAAATACACATTTAAATACGGTGAATCGCCTGGCTATAAAGATTTCGAACTGGTAAAAACCAATTCCAACAGGCATTATTTAAGTGTCGTTAGCCTTTCGGCGAGTTATCAAATAAAACCCAAAGCCGCAAATTTATATTGGGCAATTGAACCTTTTGTAAAGCTGCCTTTAGGTGGTGTTGGCGAAGGAAACGTACGGCTAAAATCCAGTGGGGTTTCATTAAATCTAACCTATGATCTCAGTAAAAAAATTAAGTAAATCAATTAAAATAATACTTTTCGGTGTTGGGTTATCAATCCCAACTTATGCTCAAAACCTTTCTTCCAAAACTGTTAAAGTTCGGTTTTTTTCATCAACACCTATAGAAGATATTAAAGCTGTAACCGAAAAAGGCATTGCGGTACTTGTTGCAAAAACAGGTGAAATTGCATTTCAGATACCTATAAAAAGCTTTGAATTTGCCCGGGGTTTAATGCAAGAGCATTTCAACGAAAATTACATGGAGAGTAATAAATATCCGTATGCAAAATTTAGCGGAAAGTTAAATCAGCCTGTAGATTTAACTGAAGATGGTGAATATAATGTAACGGCAGCCGGATTATTATCTATGCACGGAATATCAAAGCAACGTACTATTCCGGGTAAAATCAAAGTAATTAATGGAAGCGTTCAGCTTATTTCTTCGTTTGAAGTTGCCTGTGTTGATCATAATATTAAAATACCAAAACTTGTAATTACCAAGGTTGCCGAAGTTGTAAAAGTTGATATAGATGCTACACTAAAACCATAATTCTAATTTTCATGAATAAACTATCTCAAATTTTTCTTACCCTATTACTGTTTATATCGATAGCTCTGAAAGCACAGGAAGCCGATTCGCTACTGAAAGCAATCGATCAAAATCCTTATAAAGGAGCCTCTTTGTCCACCTTTAAAGATACCAGGGTTGTGTTAACACACTCAAGTGAAACACAAAAAGCACATGCTCTGGATATGCGCATCCGCCATCATTTCGGCGACATTGGAGGCGAGTTTGGAAGTTCTCACACGCTATATGGCCTTGATATTGCGACAGATCTTTACATAGGTTTTGATTACGGCGTAACCGACCGCTTAACTATAGGAATCGGACGTAGCAAATCGAATGAATTGTATAATTTATTTGTTAAGCAAAAAGCTATTGTGCAGAAAGTCGGATCCTCGCCGGTAACTCTTACGCTTCTCGCTCAGGGCGGATGGATTACCAGAGAAGAAAGACAAGCGAACGAATTTAACAGCGATTCGACCAGGAGCAGTTATTTACTTCAGGCCATCGTATCACGTAGATTCTCTGATAAACTTTCATTACAGGTAACACCAAGCTACTTAATTCGCTCAGAGTTTATTGAGTTTGGTGATGAGCAAAATTTGTTTAGTCTTGGCTTCGCCGGCAGACTAAAATTAAAAAAACGCCTCTCGTTGGTGGCTGATTACCAATTGGTAAACTCTTTTGGAAGGTCAAAGACTTTCGCAAAGACTTACTTCAATCCGTTAGGAGTGGGGCTTGAGATTGAAACAGGCGGACATGTCTTCTCGCTGAATTTTATGAATGCTGAGCACATTATAGAAAACAACTTCATTCACGACACACAAAAATCCTGGAAGAACGGAGGCATGCGCTTTGGCTTCGTGATCGCGAGAAACTTTCAAATTGGAAAATCTAAGAACCCCGATATAGAATCTAAAATCTATTAAACTTAACATTATGGAAAGAGATGAATTTTTAAAATCCCTGGGTATTAGCCTTGCGATGGTTTGCGCCGGAACTTGTCTTCAATCTTGCGGCAAAGGCGATGATGATACAGGAACTCCGAATCCGGGTCAAGGTGGTGGCGGCGGCGGTGGTGGTTCGAGCAATACCGTATCTGTTGATGTATCAACAATGGCAGCCATAGGCAACCAAACCAAAGCCAACGGTGTCTTATTTATCCGAATGGCCGCAGCAAATGTAGCGGCCTCATTTGTAGCTACAGAAGCCATTTGTCCCCATCAGGGCGGCGGGCTTAACTGGCAGTCGGGAAACAGCCAAATTCAATGCGATAACCATTTTTCAACCTATAATATTGCAGGAGCAGTAACTGGTCAGCCAACTGATGGGGGAAGTACAAGAAATCTGAAGATTTATACATTAGCCTTAACAGGAACAAGGTTAACCGCGACCACATCCTAAAGCATGTAATCATGTAAGTTTGCTTTCGTGAGCTTACATGATTTTAATTTCATATAGTTTACTCCATTTTTTACCTGTTACAAACAGTCGACGGCCCTTTACATCCCAAGCAATGCCGTTCAGAACCAGATCCCTATTCTCGCCATGATAAGGATCTAATTGCGCCAGATCAATATCAGCTTCAACCGCTCCGGTTTTAGGATCAATAATTACTATTCGATTTTCCGGATATATATTCGAAAAGATCTTTCC
>JANMZB010000524.1:0-18926 GCA_031382725.1 Sphingobacteriaceae bacterium
TGCAGTTCCTCCATCAGGACGTACAAATCTTGAAGATTTCCAGGTATGAGGCTGTACACAAAGGTAAAAAGTATCCGGACTGCCGATCATGTCGGAAATATCGATAAGCGCACCATACTCCCAATTACCTCTGGCGGCAGTTGCGCCATAAGTTGCATCACCTCTTCTATGATCTAGTTCCATTACTACCTTAAACTCTTTTGTGTTAAGGTTATACTGGTAGATGTAAGCATCATGAGTCTCATTGCCGTAAGAGTTAGGATCCTCTTGAATATAAGCGTAATTAGTAGTTACAGTGATGTTATCCGGATTTTGGAAAGCTGCTGCAATTCCGTTTACTTTGTCGCCATCTAAAATACACTCCAGTTTTCCGGTTAATGGATTGTTTTCGTCAAGTATAAGTCTGTAAACACGTCCTTTAACAGTTCTCGAATTATCAGCATTTGCTCCGCTTGCTGCTTGTCCGGTTACGTTAAAATAGATATCACGTCCTGCGTCTTTGCTTCCTTTACGGTAGTCAAGGTCTTCTACACGTCCAAACTTAATCGCACCTAACGGATTAACCAGAGCTTGTATTTGTGCTCCTGAAAGGTTCTTATGATTCTCGATTTTAACAAATTCCACATCATAAGAAGTTCCTTCAATCAAGTCTCTTTCGCGCTGATTTAAATCTTTACGTCTAAGCATATATTGAGAACCGTTATCTAAATCTCCAACAGAGTTAGATACATATAAAGCAACCTGGACTCCACTTGCATCCGATTCATCCTCGCCGGTTATAACTACAGTTTTTCCTGAGTAAGCATGTTTTTGAAGTGGAACTGCATTTTCTCCACTCCAGTGACCAAGACCAGCAATTACACGAGGCTGTGTTTTATCGTAAACTTTCTGAAGCGGATCAATATTATGTGTCAAAGCTTCAACATCACTCTCTCCAACAGTTAAAAAGTATGGTCCGAACCCGTGTTCTTGTGGTGTAGCCATAGTAGCAGAACATAAACGCCATTGTCCGGCATTTGAGTTCATTGCATACTCACCTTTAACCGGTTTAAATGTTTTATCAAGCGTTATTCTCGAAACCGCTCGGTTGTCTTCATGATTAACCATCATAAAATAACCACCCTCAGGGTTTTTTACGATGCCAGATCCATCCGCCGATCCGCCGAAAATAAAATCTGGTGATTCGCTTAGTACGTCAGCACTGCTTATTAATGAATAAAGATCAAGGTCAGTAAAGCCGGGCATTGGTTTTACTAAAACCGGTGTTACCGAATAGTCTTTAAGTACAATTTTTTTATTGATTGAACTTAAAGCCCCTTTGTCGTTTTTGCAGCCGGTAAGACTCGCAGTTGATAATGCAGTAACTACAAAAGCAACCATTAATGGATTTTTCCTGAGTAATAAAGATTTCATGTTTGTTGAATTAACTTGTTCACAAAGCTATCTGCCATTATCATGCGTGAGGTTAATTCTGTTTTAAGCTTGTGTTATGATTGTATTGAGGAAATGTAATGGGAATGAAAAGTTAAGATGATGCGCAGACAGAATCGGCAGGTACTTAACTTTAAATTAACCTTTAACTTACTTTTCTTTAATGCTGAGGTAACACGCAGGTAATACTGCGGTAATACTTTTGCAGTGAATCAAAACATTGTAAAGTGAAGCACAATCTCATTATCAGAATCTTAGCTCTCGTATTTATTCTTGGAATGGTTACCTCAAACACCTTTGCGCAGGGTACAGGTAAAATTGTCGGTAAAATTACCGACAAAAAAACCGGTGAAACGCTTATTGGAGTGTCTGTGAAAGTTACAGGTGCCAGTAAGGGTACTACAAGTGATGTGGAAGGTCGCTACACCTTAGGCGGACTAGAAACCGGAAATTTAACAGTAGAGTTTTCATATGTAGGATATCCTACTAAAAAAATCTCTGATATCGCGGCGGTATCTGGTAAGGTAACTAACCTGGATGTTGTGATGGAGGAATCGGGGCAGATGCTGGAGGCAGTGGTTATTACGGCGACTGCGAAGCAGGAATCTATTGGTGGATTGTACGCGCAGCAAAAGAATGCGATAAGCATGTCTAGCGGTATATCTGCCGACCAGATTAAAAGATCCCCAGACAGAAATACGTCCGAAGTTCTAAAGCGGGTAAGCGGTGCCAGTATTCAGGATAACAAGTTCATTGTTGTTAGAGGGTTGGCGGATCGCTATAATACTACGGCTCTAAACAATACTATGTTGCCGTCTACAGAACCTGATCGAAAGGCTTTTTCTTTTGATATAATTCCATCTAGCCTGGTAGATAGGATTGTAATTAACAAAACGGCTGCCCCTAATCTCCCAGGCGATTTCGCGGGAGGTATGATTCAGATAATGACGAAAGATGTGCCGGATCAAAGTTTTCTAAACGTTGGAACCAGTTGGAGTTATAATAGTCAGTCTACGGGACAGGATTTCCTTTCTAACTCGAGAAATAGCAGGGATTGGCTGGGCTTTGACGATGGTTCTCGTTCACTACCGTCGCAAGTGCCTGGCAGCTTTCAGGAATATAATCCGTTGTCTAATCAGGAGAAAGTAGAAAAGACTAAGCTTTTCAGTAACCTCTATCCGCAGCAAAGCTCTAGAGCATTACCTGTACAATCTTATCAGTTGACTTGGGGCAATAGAAAAACTTTTAAAAACTCTTCGTCTTTGGGAAGTGTAGTATCCTTTAATTACCGCAACGCTCAAACCATTAATTATGTAACCCGGTCGGATTATGAAAACCAGTTTCAAAATTTTGCTTACCAGTATAATGATGATGAATTTCGTTATAGCACCGTTCTTGGTGGTTTAGCTAATATTACGTATAAGAAAGGTAATAATAAATTTAGCTTCAAAAATATATACAATCGCACCTTTGAAGATAATTACACTGATCGCGAGGGACGGAATACAAATGCCGATGGGTTTATAAGATTTAATAACTCTGATTTAACTCAGAAAACAATGTTGAATACCCAGCTAGAGGGAGATCACCAATTTGGTAAACAAGAAAAAGACAATAGACTAAATTGGAATGTTAATTATTCACTAATTGAAAGATCGCAGCCAGATTTAAGGTCAATTGCTTACAGACAGAGCTTCCAAAGCCCCGAAGATCCTTTCACCGTATTGGATCGGAACAGCAGACGTTTTTTTTCGGATATGAATGAAAATAACTACTCGGCACAATTGAATTATACCAGATCACTTTCCATTTTCAAAAACAAAGGCACTTTTAAAACCGGTTTAATGAAGCTTTATAAGGATCGAACGTTTGATGCAAGGATCTTCCAGTATTTATTCAACCCAACTGGGTCTACCGAATTCGACAACGCCATTCTTTCACAGTCAAAGGATATGGTATTCTCGGAAACAAATATTAGCTCTAACGGCGGCTTTTTTCTTTCGGATTTTACCCAAAATACCGATACATATCAAGCACAAACCGACTTAAACGCAGGTTACCTCATGTTAGATAACGCTTTGGGCAAACGTTACAGATTGGTATGGGGGCTCAGAGCTGAAAGTTACTATCAGAATACTGATACAAGGAGTTTGGGAGGTCAAGACATAAGCATTAGTAATACTTTTTTGGATATTCTGCCTTCGGCAAACCTAACATTCACTCTTAACGAAAAGACGAACTTGCGTTTTTCTGCATCACGTACTGTCTCCCGTCCTGAGCTGAGAGAGTTGTCGCCATTTACATTTTTTGACTATGTTACTCAAACCTCCACATCTGGAGATCCCAATTTGTTGCGGGCACAGATAACAAATTTGGATTTTAGATACGAACTTTATCCTAAGTCTGGTGAAGCAATAACTGCGGGTGTGTTCTTCAAAGATTTTTCAAATCCAATAGAGCAAATTCTTGATGAAGGTGGTACTCCGGAACGCAGACAGGTAACCTTTCAAAATGCACAGGGTGCCAGGGCGTTTGGGGTTGAGTTAGAGGTAAGAAAAAATTTAGGCTTTATAGTTGAAAGTGCTCTGTTAAGGAATCTTACAGCTTTTTCAAATCTCACGTACATAAAATCAGAAGTAGAATTGGGCGCACGTAGCAACAATAGATCGCGAGCCTTACAGGGGCAATCTCCATATCTAATTAATGGTGGGTTGCAGTATGTTTCAGGTAAAAGCGGATTATCGTTTAGTGCTTTATATAACAGGGTTGGCCAGAGGATTGCTTTCGTAGGAAATGCTTTTTTCCCAGACGTTTACGAAAATCCTCGTGATGTGGTTGATTTGCAGATTAGTAAGAGACTGTTGAAGAATAATGCAGAAATAAAATTAAATGTAGGTGATCTGTTAAATCAAAAATCGATATTCTATCTGAATATGGACGATAAAACTACGTACAATTCAAGCGTGGATAAAAATTTTACAACGCGGACTTTTGGAACCAATTTCTCGCTCGCTCTTACCTATAATCTAAATTTTAACAAATAGAAGTTAAGGTAAACTTAACATTAACTTAATCGTGAACTAATCGCAGACAAGTAAGTTTGCAATACAAAAAAAAGAATTATGAAATTTAATAGAATTTTAAGCTTTATGGTTGCAATTTCTTTATTTGCAGCATCTTGTAAAAAAGACAAGGGAGTTGACCCTGTTGACACCAACACATTGAACTTACAAAGTGGAGCAGAAATAACTGGTACTTATAAGCAAAAGGTAATATTAGCGGAAGGTACATATACCTTAAAAGGATATGTTTATTTTGAAGACGGTGCGTCTTTAACAATTGCTCCGGGAACTATTATAAAAAGTGATGTGACACAGAAAGGTGCAATAATCATTGAGCGTGGAGCAAAAATATTAGCAGAAGGAACCGCGGCAAAACCAATTGTATTCACTTCAGGAAGAGCTGTAGGTCAAAGAAATCCTGGTGACTGGGGTGGAATTATCCTATTGGGTAAAGCTCCAACTAACCGTACTACCGAGCCAACAATTGAAGGTGGTGTAGGTAGGAAATATGGCGGCACAGACGCTAATGATAATTCAGGTATCATGAAGTATATACGGATTGAGTTTGCAGGAATAGCTGCAGAGCCTGGTTCTGAAATCAACGGTCTTACTTGTGGCGGTGTTGGATCTGGAACGAAATTAGAATATATTCAGGTTGCTTACGGTAACGATGATGCATACGAGTTCTTTGGAGGAACAGTAAACGCAAAATATCTTGTTGCTTATGCTACTGCTGATGATGATTTTGATTACGATTTAGGTTTCTCAGGCAGACTTCAGTTCGCTGTAGCTTTGAGAGATCCTCTGTTTGTTGATGCGGGTGATGCCGGTAACGGTATTGAATGTGATAATGACCCTAATGGTACAGCAGCCACTCCGTCTACTCGCCCGGTGATGTCAAATTTCACACTTGTTGGTCCAAATAATGCATCTGGTACAGCTTCCAATCATAATTTCGCCGCAAGGTTTAGAAGAAATACTCGTTTTGTGCTGAATAATTCGGTTCTTATCGGCTGGCAAAAAGGAGGCTTGTCGATAGAGTCGAACGGAACGTATGATGATTTTGTAAGTGCTAGTAGCTCTTCTGAATTTAAAAATAACTTGATTTATGCAGTTGCTTCCACTTACAGAATAGCTAGTGATGTAACCAGTGCTGGTGCTTCTGCTGCAGCTGTTGAAACCAAAGCTGCTGCCTCTGGCTCGGTTAAACTAATAGCTGCTACAGATGCGATGTTAACTACGCCATTTAGCCTTAGCGCACCAAGTTTCCTTCCCGCTACTGGTTCTCCTGCTCTGTCTGGAGTATCTTTTGCCGGTGATTTAAGCAATACTTTTTTTACCCAGGTTACTTACAAGGGAGCCTTCGGTGCTACCAACTGGCTGGCTGGTTGGACAAACTTTAGTTTTACCAAGGGAGCTAGCGGATACTAATATCAATAAGTTCAAAAATTAGAAGAGGCTGGATCACATAGTGGTTCAGCCTCTTTTTTGCGTTAAACTTCTTTGTAATAGATACTGCGTCTGTAAACTTCAGTAATCGATTTATACGGTAAACATTTGAGTCTTTATCTTGGGCTTCAAAAATCAATCGGTTACGTTCCTTTAGATACGGGTCGGATAAAAACAGTATTTTGTAAATTTCATTTACAATTAAGCATCACGGCTCATACTCATAAACCACCTCATACCTCACATCCCGGTATTTTTCAGAAATCTGCCCAACCCTCAAATCCTCCATTTGCGGAGTAGGCTCACACACATAATATTTCTTCCCGTTATAAATAATCGGCTTGCCTGCAGGTTTATCAAACTGAACGGCCATGGTAATATGTGTGGGATATAAAAGGGCGATCATCGGCAGGTTATAAATTTCTTTCACCAGGTAAAAAAATAATGCTGCTCTGTCATCACAATCGCTGTATTCTGAAAATAAAGTCTGTTCCGGAGTCATCCGTTTTTCTTTACCAAAATTCCGTTCATCATCTTTATAAAGAAATGCGTTACGAGTAAAGCGCATTAGATAATCAATACCTTTCTTCTGGCTCATACAGGAAACGGTAGTTTTAAGAGGAGGAATCAGCGAGCTATAGGTTTCGCTACTTAGGGGTGTATTATAATACCATTTTGGAGCACTGCGCATATATATTAACCAGTCATTGTAATTCCGCTTGGTGAGCTAAGCGGGCCCTGCAGGCAATCTCCTATAGAAATAATGCGAATTAAACCATATTAACAATGCGGGAAATTGTTAACTTAACCAACAATCGAATCGGGCCCTAAATAAAACTGAGGTTTTGAAATAATAATTCAAAATCATATGTGGTTGATTATCTAAACTTATTGTAAAATCCATGTAATGTATTAGATTTGCAGTAAGTAAATAATAATTAAAAAAGTAAAGCTGATTTAAAACCTGATATTAACACCAAAATTAATTAAAAGCATATACATTTCTAGAACTTAAATGGAGACAAAACGTACTATTCCGGTTCAGATCAAAAATTAGTTATTTAAAGTATAGAATCAATTTAATAGCTTTTAAGCTATAGGATTGAATCCTGACATAAATTGACATAGTTACAGTATTTAAAAAAAACCAATCATAAACTTAAATTATCCTAAAAACGAAAATGAAAAAACTAAATTTTTTAATGGCAGTCTTATTTACCTCTCTGGTAATAGTTTCTTGTAAAGACAAAAATGACGATATTGTCGAGCCCTTCCCAGTAAGGGTTACCCAAACAATTTCTGGTAACATTACTACAAACACCACGCTAGATGCTAACAAAGTATGGATTTTAGAAGGATATGTAAGAGTTATGGACGGTGCTACGCTCACTATCGAGCCGGGTACTCTTATAAAAGGAAAAAAGGCTTCTGGCACAATTGCTAATTCAGCATTAATAGTTGAAAGAGGTGGTAAAATTAATGCAGCAGGAACTGCTACAAAACCAATTATTTTCACTTCTGCACAACCCGTTGGCGCAAGGAGTATTGGTAGTTGGGGTGGAGTTGTGATTTGCGGAAAATCTCGCACGAATATTTCTGGCGGAGTTGGACAATTCGAACAAGGAGTATTGGGTACCGGAATAGCTGACTTTGGCAGCGCAACTCCTGTCCTCAATGATAATTCAGGAGTGTTAAAGTATGTTCGTATTGAATATGCCGGCGTTGCAATTCAGCCAGATAAAGAAATTAACGGTCTGACTCTTGCAGGAGTAGGATCAGGAACTGTTGTAGAGAACGTTCAAGTTACTTATAGTGGCGATGATGCGTTTGAGTTTTTGGGTGGAACTGTTAATTGTAAGAATTTAATTGCTCACAGAAACACTGATGATGATTTTAATTTCGGATTCGGTTACACCGGAACTATCCAGTTTGCTGTTTCTATCAAAGACCCGAATATTGCAGACGCTGCCGGAGCTTCAAACGGGATAGAATGCGAGAATGGAACTACTGAAGCCGATCAGCCTTACACCAGACCAGTTTTATCTAACTTTACATTAATTGGAACTGGAGCAGGTTCACTTGATAAACACAACTCTGGTGCACTTTTCGGCAAGGGAACTCAGTTTGTTCTTGTTAACTCAATTATAGTTAATCATTTAAAAGGTGGTGTTGAGATTTCGACTGCACAAGCGGGTACGAATTTAACTAGCGGAGCTTCTTTACTTAAAAACAATTTGATTTTTGCCGTTGCTAATCCGTTTAAGGTTTCAAATGGCGCATTTGGCGGGGTTGCAGCTACTTTTCAAACCTTTGCAACTAGTGTGGCTAATAGTAATTCTACTTTAGCTTCTTTAGCAGCAGCCGGTTTTATTAGTACAGATTTGATTACTCCTAACTTAACGTTAGCTCTTACATCTTCTGCTAAAACGGGAGCAAGTTTTACCGGGCTTACCGGACTTGGCTTTGATGATACTGTTGTTTATCGCGGTGCTTTCAATGCAGACAATTGGACTTCTGGTTGGGCTGACTTCTCACCAAGTACTAACATATATTAATAATAATATTTATGATTTGCCCTGCCACTTAAAGGCGGGGCTTTTTTATTTACGGTGTAGCGAAATTTGGATTCAACGTAATCATTGACAAAAAGCTTGAGGGAACCTATTCTATCATCTTCCTTTTATTTGGCAATTGTTAGTGTTTCCTGTAAAAAACCCTTATCCAATTAAAGCAGAAAGAGATTATCGATTGCTCACAAATTTAACTTGCTATTATTTTTTTCGAAGACAGCCGATGACGACGTTAATCTAAGATTTAATAAAAAAATTGCGTTTAAGTATGGATTATTAACCATCTTGGTGAATGCAATCTTAATTCCGCATTAAAATTATTGAACCTATCAAAGGGAAACCATTTTCATTAATTACTAACGATACTAAGATGGTTTGTTCGATTATGTTCAATCATATTCTTGTATGTTTTCTTATTTGATTTAAGCCAGTTTTAGTATATATAAAAGGGGAGAGAATAAGTCAACAAGAATCCATTCATGAAGAAAAGTGGCTTTAAAAACCGAAATAGTTTCGGCTATAGTTGCTAATAGATTTATTGATACGATACAACTAACAATATTTTCATCCTACTCGGGTTGGAGAATTAATTATTTTAAGATCAAGGCTCATACTCATAAACCACCTCATACCTCACATCCCGATACTTCTCAGAAATCTGCCCAACCTTTAAATCCTGAATTTGCGGAGTAGGCTCACACACATAATATTTCTTCCCGTTGTAGATAATCGGTTTCCCTGCAGGTTTATCAAATTGAACGGCCATGGTGATATGTGTAGGATATAATAATGCGATCATCGGCAGGTTATAGATTTCCTTAACCAGGTAAAAAAACAAAGCAGCTCTGTCATCACAATCGCTGTATTTAGAAAATAGGGTTTGTTCAGGAGTCATGCGTTTTTCTTTGCCAAAGTTTTGTTCATCATCTTCATAAAGAAATGCGTTACGAGTAAAGCGCATCAAATAA
This sequence comes from Sphingobacteriaceae bacterium, assembly GCA_031382725.1. Lineage (GTDB taxonomy): Bacteria > Bacteroidota > Bacteroidia > Sphingobacteriales > Sphingobacteriaceae > Paradesertivirga. Next base: position 9,481 of record JANMZB010000524.1, read on the forward strand.
TCAATACCTTTCTTCTGGCTCATGCCTGAAACGGTAGTTTTAAGCGACGGAATCAGCGAGCTATAAGTTTCGTTACTCAGCGGAATATTAAAATACGATTCAAAATCAACAACCGGATAGTTCGCAAAAATGGTTTGCACATCTGGGTTAAGCTTCACATCGAAATGATATACTTTTTGGCGGTATCTGAATTGTATTTTTTTAACTGTATAATCATCCCGTTTAAAATCGGGCATTTGGGTTACTTTATAGGAAAATGCTTTCGTGGCATTTGGGGCCGGAATATTAATAGGGAAAACCTTGTTGTGTTTCAAGTCTATTCCGGGGTAATCATGAATATTCAAACAAACAAACTGACTGCCTTTGCTCATATAGAAAGGAATGTCAGATATATCATCATCACTTTTTACATAAAAGAGCAAATGGTCTTTTTCCAACGCAAGCCTGGCATCAAACCCGCTTTTTGAAAGTAGAAACCATTTGTAAAGGGTGTATCGATAATAATTGGCTGCCTTGGGTGCAATCTGTTGAGCTGTTTTACGGATCAACTGGTAATAAAGCCAGTCGTTAAGGTTTTCCTTTGTTTTGAATTCGGTTAAAGAATTAATGATCAGGTTATGTTTTCCGGCTTCAATTTTATTATAAAATGCAATGATAGAGGTCTCGCTTAAGGAATTATTGAAAGGGATATTTACTGATTGGTCTAACTCAAAGTTAAACGTCTTGCCATAAAATTCAAAGCTATGGTTTTGAGCCTTGCTGTTGGTTGAAAATCCAATCAATGCAAGTATCAGCATTCCCCAAAATTCGTAGCCCCGGGTTTTCATAACAATAACTTAACATTAGGTTTATGATAAGATAATACTGAATGTACGAATATGTTTTGTATATGTTTCGATTTATAGTATAAATCTTTTAAGTGTCAAGCGTTTACCGACATTCAGGTGCTATTCACCGACTTATCCATTTGGTCTGCCTAATACATGTTGCTTTGATGTTAAAACTCCCATACATTTGAATCATACATAAAGCAAATGAATCGTATATCATATAAAAATCAAAAGCCGGGTACAGGTAAAAAGTGGGTTGGGATAGTGTTGTTAATTTTTGGTGCCATCATGCTTTTAAAAAGCATCGGTATTTTTATACCCGACTGGATTTTAAGCTGGCCAATGTTCCTGATCGGGTTAGGGATATTTACAGGCCGTCGTCATCAGTTTCGGAATCCCTCATCATATATCATGATCATAATCGGGGTGATTTTTTTAGCTGAACGAATAATTCCTTCGGCAGATTTTGATGATTTTTTATGGCCGATCATTATTATCGGTTTAGGATTATACCTGATTATAGGTAAAAAGAAGATTACCAATTGGGGTGGAATCGCACCTGAGCCAACCCCTCCCGACCTTGAATGGGATAAACAAGTTGATGAGAACAATGAACCAATTGCATCGAGTTATAGAGCAACAAATGACGATTACATTGATATCGTTTCCATATTCGGCGGAGTTAAAAAGAATATCGTTTCGAAGAACTTCCAGGGCGGAGAGATCGTGACCATTATGGGTGGTGCTGAAATTATTCTTACCCAATCTGACATTACCAGCGCCAGGGTTGAACTTGAAATCACACAAGTGTTTGGGGGTACCAAAATCATCGTGCCGCCACATTGGAAGGTGTCTTCAGATCTGGTGGCTATTTTCGGAGGTATAGAGGATAAACGACCATTGTTTTCCAATCAGGCTATTTCTGAAGAGAAGCATTTAATAATTAAAGGAACTTCCATTTTTGGGGGAATTGACATCCGCAGCTTCTAAAATAAACCAGGGTGGCTACATCGTTATTTGCATCACAGCGGGTTTTTGCTTCACTTTTAGGATCATGGATGATCTGGCTATCCCTGCATGGTGCAACCTTGTACTGGCTGGGTTTTGGAATTGAGACGCTGGTAATCGATTCTGTTGTTAGCAATGTTGTAATACTTTTTTCATCCCTTATTGTAAGTAATACTTTACGCTACTATCAGCCCGGAAGAGGTAAGTATTTTTATATAGTAATCTGGTGTATTTTGCTGGCCGTATTGGCCGTTTTTGCCACCAGGTGGTTATTGCTTAAATTTAATGGTGGCAGCGAGATCTATGCCGGAGTTGTCGATAAATCTTTAATCATCCGGTTTTGTATAGCTTTTCTACTAATCTGTGGCATGGGTTTAATCAGCGTATTATGGTATACTCAGCAAGAGCAGAAAGAAAGTGAGCGCCGTAAAACGGATGCTGAACGCTTAGCGCGCGATGCGGAGTTATACAATTTGCGTCAGCAGTTGCAGCCGCATTTTCTTTTCAATAGCTTAAACTCAATCAGCGCATTAATCGGCCGCAGGCCTGATGAAGCCCGCACAATGATCTATCAATTGTCAGATTTCCTTCGCGGCACGTTGCGAAAAGAAGAAAACGAGTTCGTCTCGCTGGAAGAAGAGTTGCAACATTTGCAGCTTTACCTTGATATTGAAAAAGTGCGATTCGGACATCGTTTAATAACCAGAATAGGGCATGAGGAAGGCTGCAATAGTTTAATTCTTCCCGCCATGCTGCTCCAGCCTTTAGTAGAAAACGCCATTAAGTTTGGCTTGTATGATACTACCGGCGAAGTCACGATTACGATTGATGCAAAATGCCAGCAAAATTACCTGGTATTGATTATCAAAAACCCTTACGATGCTAATACTGTCAGACCAAAAAGCGGAACAGGTTTTGGCCTGGACAGCATTAAGCGAAGATTATATTTACTATTTGCCCGAACCGATCTGCTTGAAACAAACGGAGAAAATGATATTTTTACAACTACCGTGAAAATTCCGCAAGCATGACAAAGGCAATATTGATCGATGACGAACCACTGGCCAGAGAAATAGTAAAAGAGTATTTAGAAGATTATCCTCAAATTGAAGTCATTGCCGAATGTGGGGATGGTTTTGAAGGAGTTAAATCCATTGCACAGCACCAGCCCGATCTGATCTTCCTGGATATACAAATGCCCAAGATTACGGGTTTCGAAATGCTTGAATTAATCGAGCACAAGCCTGGTGTTATATTCACTTCAGCTTTTGATGAATACGCCATTAAAGCTTTCGAAGCACATGCAATAGATTATTTGCTAAAGCCTTTTTCGAAAGATCGTTTTAAGAAGGCGGTAGAAAAATGGCTTGAAAAACAAGATCTTTCGGAGGCAAAGCAGCAGGTTCAGGCACTTTTAGAAACAGCACCGGTTTCGCCTTCGCATAGTGAGCGTATTGTGGTAAAGTCTGGCAGTTCGATTAAAATTATTCCTGTTGCAGACGTTATTTACCTTGAGGCTTATGATGATTACGTGAAAATTCACACCCCTGATGGCGTTTTTCTCAAAAATAAAACGATGCAGTTTTTTGAATCGAGTTTAGATGAAAAACAGTTTGTGAGGGTGCATCGCTCATTTATCGTGAAAGTGCCTGAGATTACCAAACTGGTTCCTTATGAAAAGGATTCGTATCGTGTGGTAATAAAATCGGGCGAAAGTCTGCCGGTAAGTAAAACAGGATATGTGAAGTTAAAGGCGTTGCTGCAGTTGTGAAGAGTTTTTAATTTGAGTATATAATCTTATTTTTATAGTATGAATTATAGAGATCATATAATTTCTGACCACAACATCTTATTGGGTAAGCCTGTTATAAAAGGAACAAGGATATCTGTTGAATTAATTTTAAAAAAACTATCTCAAGGCATTTCGATAGTTGAAATTTTAAGTTCTTATCCCCATTTAACACAAGAAGATATTTATGCTGTGTTTGTTTATGCATCCGAGGTCATAGCAAATGAGGAGGTCATTGATTTGGCTTCATGATCTTAGCTGATGAAAATATAGATTTCGCTATCATTAAGGCTTTAAGAGATATCGGAGTAGAAGTTCATAGCATTGCGGAATCAAACTCAGGAATTTCTGATTCAGAAGTAATCAAACTTTCTTTAAATCCCTCCAAAATTATTTTAACAGAAGATAAAGATTTTGGGGAATGGGTATATGCACATCATGTAACCGGAATCAGTGTTGTTTTCTTGCGATATGATTTCAAGGAAACCAGAGAAATTATTCCCATTTTAATCAATCTAATTCAAAATAGATTTGATGAATTAAAGGGATGTTTTACAACAATAACGACCAAGAAAATTCGAATCAGGAAAGTGCCTCTTTGATTGAAGTGTTTTTATTAAAACGCCACAAACCTCTCCATCTGCTGCTTTGTAAACTTCAATGTATCTTCTTTAAAGAAAACCTCGTTTTCATCCAACTCTTTATGAATATTTGGAATGTGCAATTTGAGTGAAAGCACATCCAGGTTTATGTAATGGCAAATTCCCGTGAAGTGATCTACCCCTCTAATGTTGCCATATTTTCCTGTTGAAATTCCAACCAGTGCAGCCTTTTTTCCGCTAAAGCTTTTCGGGAATTCGCAAGCGTCTATAAACACCTTTAGAATTCCGGGGAAACTGCCGTTATACTCAGGTATTATGAACAAAAATTTTTGCGTTTCAGTAACTAAGTTTTGTATGGGTTTCCAGCTCTCAATCTTCTGGGTTTCATACATCGCCGGGTGAATAATCTTCTCCGGAAGATTTCCCAGCGATAGGATTTCGCTTGGGTGACCCAAATCTGCCAGGCCTTTTTGATAGTGTTGCGCCACTTTCAAAGTATAACTTTCCGGTCGGTTTGTGCTGGCAATAATCGTTGTCATCTGTGGATAATATGTGTAAAACCAAAAGGTGCCGCCCTGATTAAATTGTTTAAAGTTTGTATCTTAGGCGATTGTTAAACGGCTTCCGGAAGGGCAAAAATAGCATTTTAATTCTGTATACAATCCTTCTGCAAGTACAAATTACCCTTGAAACCCAGGATAAAGAATGAGTAAGATTATCGCGTTAGCTAATCAAAAAGGGGGAGTTGGAAAAACTACTTCATCAATAAATCTGGCAGCAAGTTTGGCTGTACTTGAGTATCGCACGTTGCTGGTAGATGCGGATCCGCAGGCAAATTCGACATCCGGAATTGGTTTCGACCCGAGAACCATTAAAGCCAGTATTTACGAGTGCATTATAAACGATGTGGAACCTCGTGACGCGATCCAGAAAACAGAAACACCGCATCTTGATCTGCTTCCAGCACATATTGATTTAGTAGGTGCCGAGATTGAGATGATCAATTTGCATGAGCGCGAGTATAAAATGAAATTAGTGCTCGAAAAAGTGAAGGACGATTACGATTTCATTATCATTGATTGCTCACCTTCGCTCGGTTTAATCACTATCAATGCACTTACTGCCGCCAACTCGGTTATTATACCGGTACAATGCGAATATTTCGCATTAGAAGGCTTAGGTAAATTGTTGAATACCATCAAAATTGTTCAAAATCGCTTGAACCCGGATTTGGCGATAGAAGGCATTCTTTTGACGATGTATGATGTACGTTTAAGGTTATCAAACCAAGTTGTTGAAGAGGTAAAAACGCATTTTCAAGACCTTGTTTTTGAAACAATTATCCAACGCAATACTCGTTTAAGTGAGGCTCCGAGTTACGGGATATCGGTTATTATGCACGATGCAAATTGCAAAGGATCAATTAATTACCTTAATCTGGCGCGAGAAATCATCCGTAAAAACGGGATGGTAAGTGAAGAAGAAACAAAACAAGAAACCGTTATTTCATGACGTATCAAAAAAGGACAGGGTTAGGCAGAGGGTTAAGTGCGTTATTAAATGATGATAATGATTCGGTTCAATCGGCGAAACCTCAATTGGAGGTTCGTGAAGAGCGCGAATCAGTATATCCGGGTCAGATATCACATGTCAGAATAAATGAGGTTGAGGTAAATCCTTTTCAGCCGCGTACCGAATTTGATAAGGAAGCTTTGCATGAATTATCAGACTCGATAAAGCTGCAGGGTTTAATACAGCCCATTACAGTTCGGAAGATTGGTAATAATTCTTACCAGCTTATCTCTGGTGAGAGAAGGTTAAGAGCTTCTAAATTGGCAGGGTTAACAGAGGTGCCTGCTTATATCCGCACTGCCAACGACCAGCAGATGCTGGAGATGGCGCTTATTGAAAATATTCAGCGCGAAAATCTTAATTCGATCGAAGTTGCATTAAGTTTTCAGCGAATGCTGGATGAGTGTAATTTGAAGCAGGAAGAGTTAGGCGATCGGGTGAGTAAAAATCGTTCTACTGTAACTAATTATTTGCGATTATTAAGATTGCCGCCTGCAATTCAGGCTTCAATTCGCGATAGCCAGATTACAATGGGCCACGCCAAGGCCATTTTAGGACTTGAAGAAGTCGATAAGCAGTTATACGTACATAAGGAAATTATTAAGAATGGACTTTCGGTTCGTAAAACAGAAGAGCTTGTTCGCGATATCCATAAAACCGGCCTTAAAAAGAATGGTACTAAAGCAGAACCTGTTTCTTTCGAATATCGGAAGATACAAGATGATTTGGCCTCGAAGTTTGCAACTAAAGTAACGTTAAAGGTTCAGCAAAATGGTAAGGGAGCTATCGAGATTCCGTTTGTCTCGGAGGAAGATTTAAGCCGTATCCTCGAACTTTTAGATTGGTAATGTATTGTCTGCGCATACTTTTGATAGCGATTTGCTGCTGTTCTGCATGGTCTGCTTTTTCGCAAACAGATTCTAATGTTGTGGTGGTAGATTCTACGCTTCGCAATCCAGACGCCAAACGAAATCCCATATTTAATGCTCCAAAAGATACTTCAGCATCGTTGCGAACTGCTGATCAAAAACCAGTTGGGGTATTCAAAGATTCTACCAGACTGGCATTAGAAAGGATGCCAAAAGTGGCGATCAGGCGTTCGGCGATTATACCGGGATGGGGCCAGGTTACAAACAAGCGATGGTGGAAAGTTCCATTAATTTATGGTGGTTTCATTGGGCTGGGGCTTGCAGTAGATTTTAACCAAAAGTTGTATAAACAGTTTATCAAAGAGTTGCAATTTCGTGATGAGTTTCCGACTAAAACCAGTGATCCTGAACTAAAAGATATCAAAGATCAGTCGGGATTAATTGTTTACCGCGATTATTACAGACGCAACCGCGATTTAAGTGTATTAGCCGGTGTTGGGCTATACGCTATCCAAATTATCGATGCTTATATCGATGCAAAATTTTTCAGATTTGATATCAGCGATAAGCTTGGCTTAGAGGTCCAACCTTCCCTTATGCCCTCAGGTTCGTACGCATATACTTCGCCGGTACCGGCCATAAAAATTCAATTAAAATTATGAAGATAGCCCTGTTAGGTTATGGTAAAATGGGCCGAATTATAGAGCAGTTTGCTTTAGATCGCGGTCATGAAATAGCTCTTAAAATCGATGAAAATAGTCTTGATCAAAGGACTATAGAGAATCTTCAACACGCAGACATTGCGATAGATTTTAGCACCCCAAATTCTGTACTTTCTAACATCAATTGCTGTTTTGAGGCGGGCTTACCGCTTGTGGTTGGTACTACCGGCTGGTATGATCAACTAGATGAGATTAAAGAAGAATGCCTGGCGACTGACAATGCGTTATTATATGCCTCCAATTTTAGCGTTGGGGTAAACGTATTCTTTTTTGTGAACGAAGTGCTGTCGAAAATAATGAACCGCTATCCGCAATACGATGTGCTGGTTGAAGAAATTCATCATACACAAAAGCTTGATTCGCCAAGTGGTACGGCAATAACGATCGCCGAAGGAATACTGGAAGGTTTGGATCGAAAGAAAACCTGGGTAAACGAATTGGTTGGTAATGGGGATGAATTGGTAACCAAACCGGAACAGCTTCTGATTGAATCGCACCGGATTGAAGATGTCCCTGGGACACATACCGTTGTTTACAGCTCTGAGGTGGATGATATTGAGTTTAAACACAAAGCTCACGGTCGGGCAGGGTTCGCTTTAGGAGCGGTTTTAGCGGCCGAGTGGCTGCAAGGAAAAAAAGGCTTTTACTCTGTAAAAGACATGTTTGATTTTAATAGTTAAAAAGGATTTAATGGACAATCTTGGATTAAATAGTGTGTTACTTCTTATTCTGATCGGGTTTGATGCTGGGCTTTGGAAATTATTCGAAAAAGCGGGCCGAAAAGGCTGGGAGGCACTAATCCCAATATACAGTTTTTACATTATGCTCAAACTTACAGGCCGGCCCATGTGGTGGATGGTACTGTATTTTTTGCCCGTTATTAATGTGATCGTTTACATCGGGATTTTGATTGATTTTGCAAAGTGCTATGGAAAAGTGACTTTTCTTGAACATCTGGCCAGCATTGTTGTGCCTTTTATCGCATTTCCAATTTGGGGATTCGACAAAAATACCCGGTATCTAGGCCAGTCGGCTACCGAAGAATTTAAAAAGAAATATCCTTTTAGAAAGACAGCGACCAGAGAATGGGCAGATGCTATTCTTTTCGCCGTTGTAGCAGCCACTTTAATCAGAAGCTTTTTATTGGAGGCCTATACCATTCCTACAGGGTCTATGGAGAAGTCCTTGCTTATAGGCGATTTTCTATTTGTGAGCAAGATCGATTACGGTCCCCGTGTTCCAATGACACCGGTTGCTTTTCCGTTTGCGCATCACACAATGCCCGTTACCGGAACAAAAGCGTATTGGGAAGGAATTAAGTTAAACTACCATCGCTTTGCGGGATTCACAGATATCAAACGCAATGATGTTGTTGTTTTCAATTATCCAATGGATGCAGACGAACCATATAACCGCCCTGTAGACAAGCGTGAAAACTATATTAAGCGCTGCCTTGGTATTAGCGGTGACACTCTGTCGGTTGTGAATACCCAGGTATTTATTAATGGAAAAGCTGCCGAAAATCCTCAGTTTGGCCAGTCCACCTATTTTGTAACTACCGATGGTACGGATATCAACCCGAGCACTTTGCTGGAGATGAATATTGAGGCTCAAATGCCGGCTGCAAATACGTATATTTTGTATATGACAAAGGAGGAGTCAGAGGTGATTAAGAAATGGCCAACTATCAAATCGGTTATTCCACAAATCACTGTTAAAGGATATTCTAATCCTCAAAATTTAGTTTATCCTCAAAATCTCAATTTTGGATGGAATGAAGATAACTACGGGCCTATTATTATCCCAAAAAGGGGCTGGTCTATAAAACTCGACAGCGTAACTATTCCACTTTACAAAAGAGCTATCGAAGTTTATGAAGGAAACACGTTCGAACAAAGAGGTGCTGAAGTTTTAATTAACGGTAAACCGGCTAACTCCTATACCTTTAAAATGAATTACTATTGGATGATGGGCGACAATCGCCATAACTCATTGGATTCAAGATTTTGGGGCTTCGTGCCCGAAGACCATATAGTAGGGAAGGCTAAATTCAT
>JANMZB010000561.1:0-1894 GCA_031382725.1 Sphingobacteriaceae bacterium
GACTACTTTTACACCCTAATGACATTTAAAATAACCCTATGAAAAGAAGAGATTTCATTGCCAAGACTAGTTTTGGCGCAGCTTTGGCTGGTAGCATACTTACTACCGAAGAATCTAAAGCTACCTCACTCTCCAAAGAAGAAGTTCAGAAACCCAATGATAGCCTATCTTCCAAAGACAATGGCCCTATTAAAGAGGTAATGAAATATACCGACAAACCGCGCAGCGGAATCATGGTCGGAAGCATTGGCGCAGGAGGTGCGGAATTAAGGAAAGATGGGATTTTTTACAATTGGAGTATTTTTAACAACAACCCAAAGGGATCAGGGGAACATTTGATAAGCAAAGATTTGTTCGACAGCGGATCGGCTACTAGCAAGAATTTGTATCCTATTGAACCAGGTTATTTATTGTTCTTCATCGTTCGATATCAAGTTGAGGGCGAAGAGCCCCAATTAAAGTTATTGCAAATAGATCAAGGCTATCAAGTAGGTGGTATTGGGATGCACGTGTATGAATATCCTTGGTTGACCGGTATCGAGCAGATAGAGTATTCGGCTCGCTTTCCATACACAAATTTAAAATTTTCAGATTCTGAAATGCCATTGGATATTGAGCTCGAGGCTCATAGCCCATTCATCCCGCATGATGTGAAAAATTCATCATTGCCTATTATGAATTTCGATTTCAAATTCAAATCTAAGTCTGCAAAACCTGTAGATGTAATGATTGTCGGGTCTTTCCGTCATTTGGTGGGCTACGACACGATGGAGAAATATTACATTAATGAAATCAATAAAGCTTCGGGATATGTTGAAAATATTGCCTCCGCTGGCGATATGGACACCAAACGTAGTTCATTCGGCAGCATAAGTTTCGCCTCCTTAAATGCAGAGTCTACCTATTATGTAGGTTGGGAGAGTCGCCACCCTTATTACGAATATGTCCTTAGAAATAAATTGCTTCCCAACATCAACGATACCGATGGGGTTACTAGCATTTTGAAAGACCACCCTTCAGTACCTGCCTGGATGCCTGAAACAAATGGCCGAAATGGCATTGATGAAAAAACGGGAAAAAAACGTGGCTCAAATAGAACGTTTAATTCTCTCGCTTATTCCAAAAAATTGAATAGTGGTGAAGGTTTTAGCCATTCATTTGTGATGTCCTGGAATTTCCCGAATAATATGGATGCAAAAAATGTCATCAACGTTGGTCATTATTATCAGAATTTTTTCAAAGATTCTAAAGAGGCAACAAGTTACTATGTGGCCAATAAAACCAGCCTTTCACAGCAATCGAAAACTTTCCTAAATAATTTTTACGATAGCTCTTTACCACAATTTGTACTTGACCAGGTCAACTCTCAACTTAATACTTTTGTAACAAGTGGCGTGCTGAGCAAGAAGATGGAATTTGGCGTAATGGAAGGAATTACTGACCACCAGAACTGGGGCCCTATTGGTACGACCGATGTAAATATGTATGGTGGAGTGATGATCTCTTCGCTATTCCCAGACCTTGCCAAATCTACGATGAAGGTTCACAAACTGCTCCAACATCCAGCAGGGGAAATAAGACACAGTTTTGAAAAAGGCTTTGCTGATGCGATGATGCTGGCTGTAAATTCCACAGGCTACGTAGTAAGCGAGCGTCTGGATTTGCATGCTCAATACACCGTAATGGTGCTAAGAGATTTCTTCTGGACCAATGATAAAGCCTATCTACAAGAGATGTGGCCATCCATTAAAAAAGCAATGGAATATGTGCTTCGCGAAAGAGATAAAAACGGCGACCAACAGCCAGACATGACGGGTATCATGAGCAGCTACGACAACTTCCCCATCAACGCCTACGCCGCAGAAGCCAGACGCATGGCCCGCTTCCAAAAAAT
>JANMZB010000543.1:0-1300 GCA_031382725.1 Sphingobacteriaceae bacterium
ACATGAATTTAAAACCCCTTTGGCGGTAATGAAAATTGCAGGCGATGTATGTTGCGATGAACAAGCCATGATCAAGCCATGGAAGAATTACATTACACGACAATTTGATGAGTGGTTGGTTGTTAACAAAGATGTGAAACCGAAACGGCAGGACGTTGCTTGGTGGATATGGAATGGATGGTGTCTCGTCAGTGAAACTATAATCAAGAACGCTGGGAGAGGGTGTGGTATTGAGGTTGATGGTTACGTTAGGGAAGAGGAAGTGATTGATTGTAATGTTGTGTCGGCGGAAGCTGGAGAGTTGGATGATGACCAATCAGAGGAGTCGGATTTCTTGGAGCTTCAAGAGTGGATGAACTAGAAGACTCAACAACAAAACAAAGTGCGGCGGGGCTTTCGACGGCAGAAAGCACCGGGAGGAGGTGGGCGCGCTTTACATCATCGACAACAACAAATTTAAAGTACCGTTACTAAAGTATAGAATAAAGAATAATAGTAAATTAAAATAACCCGGTAGTTAAAATCACCTTATTCATCTCTAGTAATATAATCTAATAATGTTGCACTAGCAACACCACGGTTCTTGTGTGACTTTTCTCTTTTGCAGCTGTTGAGCGATATGCTATGAAGCTCTCGCACAACCGCAAACTTGTCTAAACAATTAACCACCTTTGGAAGCTTTGCTTGTACTCTTGGTACAAAACCAACCGTACATCCATCAACGCCATCAATGATCTTCACCAGTTTGATGGCAGACTCTGTTTTGCCGTTGATATCGACAACGGTTCGAACAAGACGAACAAGATCTCCCGAAGCCACGTCCTTTCCACAGACTTTATGGATACAACAGGATCGACCATTTGTTGAACTAAATAGTCCAACAATCTCAAAGTCGATTGCCTGTCCTACCACATTGATGTCGTCATTGACTTCCGGTGAATTGCTGTCGTCTTCGACCTGTGTTGTATCTCCATTTGGAGATTCCGATTCTTCAAATGAAACGTTGACATTTTCATCGGCCATTTTTAGTGTTTTGGGGAAAGAGTAGGCAGCAGGATGATGCAAGGAGGACAGAAGCTAAAAAAATAAATTTACGTAGAAAATCTTGTGTCCTACTGAAAAAAACAAAACTAATTCATCGCGATAAACTACGCGATAGAGTTTTTGCAACACGTATACTATATCAATTCGTGGAATTTGGTGAATTTTACCTACTTATGTATCATCGAATCAGGTCCAACCGAATGAGCACAGGCTGTTTCGGTCCTAGGACAAGGTATCTCTCCCAATCGACTTCCAT
>JANMZB010000603.1:0-9280 GCA_031382725.1 Sphingobacteriaceae bacterium
AGATGGAAGCCTTGGAGATGCAACACAAACAGAAACCTTCAAGGCTAACGGATTAGGCAAAGATCGGCAGGATAATCCACACGTGCATTCAGTTGTTTTATCTCCGAAAGAAGATAAATTATTTGTAACCGACTTAGGTAATAACGAAATAGTAGCGTATAACTATTCCGCAAATTCAACAACACCGCTATCTAAAACGAATATCATCAAATCTCCGGAAGCAAGCGGACCACGACATTTGACATTTCACCCTAACAAGAAATTTGCATATTCTATACAAGAGCTTAAACCGGGCATAACAACTTATCGCTATAAAGACGGAAAACTAGACCCAATACAACAGATTTCTGCATTGCCTGTAGGCTATAAAGGCTCAAAATCGGCGGCAGACATTCATATCTCACCTGATTGCAAATTCTTGTATTCTTCTAACCGCGGCGACGCGCATAATATTGCTATATTTTCGATCAATAAAAACGGAACGCTGACTTCTGTCGGATGGCAGCCAGTGCTAGGGAAAACACCGAGGAACTTTGTGATAGACCCGACAGGAAATTTTCTTTTGGCGGCTAATCAGGATTCTGATGAGGTGGTGATTTTTAAAAGAGATAAAAAGACGGGATTGTTAAGCGATACGGGAGAACGGATAAAGGTGTATGCGCCGGTGTGTTTGAAATTTGGTAAAGATTGATATCTAGGTCTAGATAAGTTACAATTGGAATTATATATAGTCACAGCATAGCTAGAATGTAAGGTATCGACCATTTTAGAACCTGCCGTGACAAAAGCGTCCCCAAGAATCATAAAGCAACTAAGAATTATTAACTTTGTAAGGTGGACAATAAAGGGTTTATAGAAATAAGAATTACCGGGTCAAAGGGTAATCTCGACCTGTCCCCGGAGAACTATGACATTCGGGAAATTATTTCTATTCTTGAAAACGCCGAAAACCTGCTATATCCAGGTGATAAACGCGATAGACCCACTATTACCTACAAGATTGAAGAAGGATCTGTTAAACACATTCTAAAAACCTCTATACAGTATATTATTGGATTCAATGCGATAATAGGACAAGTTAACCAAGTTCAAAATATCGACTTCTTGGATTTGAGTACAGCAAAGGCTTTTGAAAATATTCAAGACATTGCAGCAAAGAGAGATTATGTTTTTAGTATTAAGACATCACTCGAAAACACGAATGAGGTTAAACTTGACCGTACTACTCACTTTTACAAATCAGAGGCCATCTGGGCAGAGGCTGAATTTTATTTTTATGGCAAAGTGACAAATGCAGGTGGAAAGGATAAAGCAAATATTCATGTTTTCACTGAACAATTAGGAACTGTAAGAATCCAAACCCCAATCACTTTTTTGGAGCAATATAGTGAGAACTTACTCTATAAGACCTTTGGAATTAGAGCTACCGGCAAACAGCACTCTGAAACTGGAGAGATTGACACATCAACTTTACGATTTGTTGAATTAGTTGATTATCAACCAAAATATGACGAGCAATATTTAAAGACACTTCGAGATAGAGCTAAGAAATCCTGGCTAGGAAATATCAACAGTCAAAATTGGCTCAACGAAATAAGAGGAGGTTATGACGCCTAACTCGGTTCTGCTAGACACAAGCTTCTTTATTCGATTTTTAAATGATGCTGACCCCTTGTTTAAAAACGCGGATGGTTATTTTCGATACTTTCTACAAAAAGAAATAACAATGTTGATTTCTACCATATCAATTGCTGAATATTGTATTGGTGGAGATGTTCGTGAGTTACCCTTAAGGAATTTGCAAATTGTTCCATTCAATTTTGACCATTCCAAACGTACAGGCGAATTCGCAAGAATAGCGTTTAATGCCAAAAAAAGTGGAACTCTGCAAGTATCCAATAGAAATATTATTCCAAACGATACCAAACTTTTTGCTCAAGCTGACTATGAAAAGTCGGTCGAATTCTATTTAACAGCAGATACCAGAAGCCTGAAAATTTATAATTTACTCAAAAAAGAAGCATCACCAAGATTTCAGTTCATTGATTTAAACACTCCTTACAATGAGACCTTTGGAATTCTTGGTTTATAAAGCAATCTAGGAACTATCTGTTGAGTACATAGCTGCTTCTAATTCTAGGACAGGTGCCTTAATCCATTACACCAGCGCCGCATCCAGCACCTCTTTATAAAACTGCTCATAAATCGGTAAAATCCGGCTCAAATCGAACTCCTTAGCCCGACTTAAAGCATTCTCCTTAAACTCAGCTAACCTTTTTGGATCTTCCAAAATATGAATTGCATTCTTAGCCATATCCTCCACATCCCCAAAATTACTTAAAAAACCGGTAACGCCCTGTACATTGAGTTCGGGCAAACCACCGGTATTGGATGATATAATTGGAACTTTACAAGCCATTGCTTCCAAGGCTGCCAAACCAAAACTCTCAGAATGAGAAGGCATTACAAATAGATCTGCTACGGAAAGGATTTCTTCAACCGCGTCTTGCTTGCCCAGGAATCGAACGTTTTCACAAATCTTAAATTCCCTGCAAAGGGCTTCGCAGTTTACACGATCTTCACCATCTCCTACCATCAATAGCTTAGAAGGAATTTTCTCGTTTACCTTTTTAAAGATCCTGATTACATCGGTCGCGCGTTTAACTTTCCTGAAGTTCGAAGTATGAACAAGAATTCGCTCATTATTGGGAGCAATTGCCTTTTTGAAATGGTCTTTTGGTTTTAGACTGAATCTTGTTAAATCAATAAAATTCGGAATCACTTTAATATCCTTTTGAATATCAAAATGTTCGTAGGTTGATCTTTTTAAATCTTCCGAAACAGAAGTCACACCATCAGACTGATTGATCGAAAACGTAACAACCGGTTTAAACGTAACGTCTTTTCCTACAAGGGTGATATCTGTACCATGCAAGGTGGTTACCACCGGAATGTGAATACCGTACGTAGCTAATATTTGCTTAGCCATAAAAGCCGCAGAGGCATGGGGTATTGCGTAATGTACATGCAGTAAATCCAACCCTTCAAACCTTACAACATCAACCAGCTTACTGGCCAAAACTATTTCATAAGGCGGATAATCGAATAATGGATATTGAGAGACGGAAACTTCGTGGTAATATAAATTCTCTGAGAAAAAATCAAGCCTCGCCGGCTGACTATACGTAATAAAATGAACCTGATGGCCATTATTGGCTAAAGCCTTTCCAAGCTCGGTGGCTACCACGCCACTACCGCCAAAGGTGGGATAGCATACTATTCCAATCTTCATAACACAAATTAAATATAAATATATTAGGAGATTGTTTCCGCTTCGTCAATTCTTTGTTGTGGTTTCTTGCCACAAAGACACAGAGACACAAAGGCTAACTGATAGTCTGGCTAATTTTTAAATGAAAACAAATTGCACTTTTTCTTAGTGTCTTAGAGCCTTCGTGGCTAACTTACTGAATCGCCTTATAAATAACATCCTGAATTCTTGGCCGGATACGCAAGCTGGACAACTTCCCTGTAACCGTTGGATGCACTCTGTTGGAAAGGAAAATATAGATTAGATTATATTCCGGATCCACCCACACGCAAGTGCCGGTATAGCCGGTGTGCCCAAATGTTTTATCAGATGCTAAATCTGATGGGTAGCGGTTTGTCCGATCGGGATCCCAGCGATCAAAACCTAAGCCGCGGCGACTAACATTAGAATATTTAGAGGTGAATAGTTTAATGGTTTCGGGTTTGAAATATTGCTTCCCACCATAGGTTCCGCCGTTTAACAACATCTGACAAAGGATAGCTAAATCATTGGCGCTCGAAAATAATCCGGCATGACCGGAAACCCCGCCTGCCATGGCGGCACCCTGATCGTGAACATAACCTTCCAGCAATGTTTTTCGGAAATAGGTGTCTTGCTCGGTAGGTACAATTTTCGTCTTTGGAAATCGCTCTCGGGGATTAAAGCCTGCAGTATACATTCCCAACGGACTGTAAAATTGATTCGAAACATATTTATCAAGCCTTTCCATGATGATATGCTCGATTATATCTTTCATGATGTACATACTTAGATCGCTATAAACATGTTTACCACGAACCGAAAGTCGGGAATTTAACATCCGTGGCCACATCACTTCTTCGAAGTAATTAGCCCTTAGATAATAGTTATCGGCCACTTTTAGCGTGTGAAATAGGCTTGAATCACGACTGTAATCACCATGATTTATACTCTCATAAAAAGGGATGAAAGGTATTAATCCGGCTTGGTGAAGAAGCAATTCTTTAACAGTAAGATTGTTTTTATCGGTATTCCTTGCCAAAGGAACATAAGCGCCAATATTGGTATCTAGTTTAAGCTTTTGCTGCTCATAGAGGCGCATTGCTGCCATTGTTGTAGTACCGATTTTGGTTATGGAGGCCAGGTCGAAAATATCGCTGGCTTTTGTGGGAACCTCTTTTTTATAGGTGTGATTACCATACCCTTTATTAAAAATTACTTTGCCGTCTTTTACAACCATTACTACTGCGCCAGGAGTGGCTTTTTGAGCAATAGCTTCTTCTACAATTTTGTCGATTGGCTTTTCCAAATCCTTGCTTTCAATGCCCACTTCTTCAGGCATGGTATATTTTAAGCGGGATACAACAGTTGAAAATCCGGTGCCTTTTTTGAAAGAAGGTGAGATCGTTTCGGGAAGTTTGGCAGAGATTGCGATACCTCCAAAAATAGCTTGTGCTGTATAAACAGCTGCCGCAGGAGAATTCACGTCAGTCCATATAATGGGGAAATCCGATTTATCGAAAAACTGCAGATTAGCCGGTTTACCATAAGCAACCAACACTACTTCTTTTGTTTTGGTTAACTCTTTAACAAAATTTTGAAAGGGAACATCCTTTAAAGAAAGGGTGGCAGTTTGGATAATTACCGTATTAAAAAATTTCAGCCTGGCAGTAAGCGTATCGACAGATAACTGCAGGTTGGTATTTACAATACTAAAAGATGAAATTTGCGAGTATTTTTCTAAAGCACTGTTAAACTCCTTTCCAAAAACCGCTCCGACATTCACAGCGGCAATCTTTCTTTTCTCTAAATCATTCAGCGGAATAATGTTTTTTGCATTATTAAGCAGGACTGTCGAGGATTTTAATGATTTAGACTGAGCTAACCACTCGAATGCCTGGAGTTCATCATCGCCATAGTATGCCATGGAAATCAACAACGCAGATATTGCCAGAATTACAATTCCCGACAACTTTTCAAGTACCTTAAACTTCATTTATTATTCGCCCTTAATTTCAAGATTAAACTAAAAAACGAAATTATGATTTAGGAAGTACAAGTTGAATAAAATGAAAAGATTAGGCAGCACATGAAAGATTAATGTTTTCAAACTACTTCGCCTTAATAACTAACATCTTTTCCTTGTACGGATTCGGATAATTGGTAATCCACAACTCTGGTTTGATATTTTCAGCTGCGACACCTCCCAAAAGAACAACCTCGATTTTTTTGCCCTTCATTTCGGGCGTTAGAGGAAAATAGAACGTGTAGTTACTATCAGAAACCTTCACAGCAAGTTCCCACGCGTTAGTAGGGTATGAAACACTGCGATCGGGGAATCCGTATATTTTCCCATCAATCCTTAAAGCCGGATATACGCCTTCGGCACCATGCTTCCCATTTACGGCTAAGGCCAAAAAACTATTGTTGGGGATTTCTGTCAGGACATGGGAGCTCTGCCAGCTTTTTTTGAATTGCATTTTCCAGTAAGTACTAAAAAGATTTGATGCACGCCAGCCGGTACGGTCTACACTCTTACCGTTTCTGTATCCAATTATTTCCGAAATTCGCTCAGGTGTCGTTTCTATTTTGAAGTACCTAACTCTTAGGCCTTTCGGGATTGAGGTATTCATTATCTTTCCTGCTCTCATTACCACAGGTACCCATTTCATCAAGTCTGCCGAAACAAAGGCTTCCACATTCTCGGCAGATTTAAAAGGCTGGAGAAAATGCTCACTACCAATAATGAGCTTAATGCTGTCTAGTTCTATAATCTGTCCGAAATCGACCCTAAGCCCTCCTTGATTTACCCTAACATCTCCGTCCCAACGCCTGTCCACATAAAAGTCTGTTTCCTCCGAGCCATCGAATAAATTCTTATCCCAAATTCCTCTTTCAATAAACAGCGCCTGATTGAAAAATGCCTCTCTGGCGGCTTTTACTTCCTTTATTTTCGTTTCTCCAGAACGCTTTAGACTTCTTACTTCAAGGGCATTATTATCAGCCGCAAAACAGGTCGCCTCATATAAAGACCAGGCGTCTGCCGGCAATGCGGCCGGTTTTAACTCGCCTAAACTACGGTGGGCAGCATTTTTTAAAGGCGTTCCGTCAAACTTTATCTTTATCGTATTCCCGCTTAACAACTTGCTGGCATCTTTCCCATCTAATAAAGCACTTTTATATCCGGCAGGCAGGGCACTTAACTTAATTGTTTTCTCCGTTCCCGGAAGACCTAAAAGTTTAAGCTGAATATCTTTACCACGCACATTTCGTACTACTTCAAAGTCGGTTCCTTCTACCGTTATTTCTTCTGCCGGAGTGGAACGAACCACGAACAAGGCACTACGGAAAGGCAAAACTTCAACCTTTACTTTCGCATCTGCTTTAAACTTGCCTATAAACTTTCCAGTAGGATGATATTGATAGAGATAAAATTCCGAAGCATTCTTGCCTAATCCAATTTCCTTATCCAACTCGATTGAATACGTTACCGGATTCCAGTTTAAGTTTCTAAGTGTTAAAACCCGTGTCTTCTCGTCGCCACGTGAAACCGCATGAGGGCCGTATTGCTTTTCAGGCAATACCATCCCATTCACCAGGATATTTTTATATTCTCTATGAAGGTTGAAGATTCTCGCCAGTTTCGGAAATTCACTATCTTTCAATAACCAGGGGTTTCCGTAAATTTCGGGAGCAAGAATAAGCGAGCGATTAAACGCCTGTAAAATCAATTCATCATCCCAAAAATCTAAAGCACTCGATAGACAAACGCCAGTATCCTCTGTCAAACGAGACAGATTTGGAGGAAGTCCGCGGGCCATGGCTTGCTGGCGGTGGTGTGGCGCGGTGGTCTGGTTCATCATGTGCACATCCGTATAAGTCTCTGCACCTTCCCACAGCCAGGTAGTTGCATGAGGCAATCCTTTACCCAAGTTCAGCCTGTGATTTAGCAAAATTAAGTCGGGAGAATGTTTTCTTACTTCGGTCATCATCTTCATGAAAACATCCTGCTTCTCGTCTCTTAAGTTGCCACACACGGCATCAAATTTGAAGAGTTCAAAATTATAATCTCTGGCAAGGCCCACCATTAAATCGATACGCTCCTTTTCTTCTTCGGGTGTATCACCAAACCCGTCGGGGCCACCCCAAATGCCTAACCGAACACCCTGGCTTTTAGCCTGATCATACACCGGCTTAAACCCGCGGGGAAACTGACTTTTAAACTTTTGGGATTTTACACTGCCATAATATCCCGCGCCATCAATTGCGCCGGCATCGAAAGCATAAATCTCAAGCTGCATGCCGTATTCCTGCTTCAGCCACTTGAAGAAGTTCAGATTAATTCTAGTCTGTTCCTCCGTAGGGCCTTCATTTGTATTATTTATCCAGGAGAAATACTGCGCCCTTGAAGGTGTCTTTTCATCAGCACCCGGAAACACTTTATCCTGCGCGAATGCAACCATTGAATTACAAAGCAGAAGGGCAGAAAGAATTTTTTTGAACATGTTTTGAAATTTGAATAGTACAACTGGTTAAGTAGTCTGCGTTATAAAAAAGATGGTTTCCCCTTTCCCGGGAAGTTCTTCTTGTCTAGAAGTTAATTTAACTGAACAAACTATTTTGCCTTAATAACTAACATCATTTCCTTGTACGGATTCGGATAATTAGTAATCCACAACTCTGGTTTGATATTTTCAGCTGCGGCACCGCCCAATAGAACAACCTCGATTTTTTTGCCTTTCATTTCGGGCTTTAAAGGGAAATAAAATGTGTAATTACTATCAGCAGTTTTAGCGTGAACTTCCCAGGTATTAGATGGATAGGATACACTACGATCAGGAAATCCATAGATTTTACCGTCAATTCTCAAGGCAGCATAAACACCTTCTGCTCCATGCTTTCCGTTTACGGCTAAAGCCAGAAAGCTATTTTCGGGAATCTCGTCCAAAACATGAGAACTCTGCCAGCTTTTATTAAATTCCATTTTCCAAAATGTGCCAAAAAGATTAGATGCCCGCCAATTCTTTCGGTTTACACTCTTTCCATTTCGGTAACCAATAATCTCAGAAATACGTTCCGGTGTTTTATCTATTTTCAAATACCTGACTCTTAAACCTTCCGGGATGGATGTGTTCATCACTATTCCTGCCCACATAACCACTTGGGTCCAGGTAATAAGGTCACTCGAAACAAAAGCATCAACATTCTCGGTCGATTTTAGGGGCTGGAGAAAATGCTCGCTTCCAACTATCAGCTTCACGCTATCCAGTTCGATAATCTGCCCGAAATCGACTCTCACGCCTCCGCCCTGTACTCTCACATCTCCATTCCAACGTCTGGATACGTAAAAGTCCGTCTCTTCCGAGCCATCGAACAAATTCTTATCCCAAATTCCTCTTTGGGTAAAGAGCGACTGGTTAAAAAATGCATCTCTCGCTGCCTTTACCTCTTTAATTTTCGTTTCTCCCGAACGCTCAAGACTTCTTACTTCAAGCGCATTATTATCAGCGGCAAAACAGGTTGCTTCATATAAAGCTTCGGCGTCTGCCGGTAGTGCCGCGGACTTCAATTCGCCAAGGTTACGGTGAGCAGCATTTTTCAATGGTATTCCATCAAATTTAACCTTCATGGTATTGCCGCTTAACAGTTTGCCAGCATCTTTCCCATCTAATAAAGCGCTCTTATATCCGGCAGGTAACGCACTTAACTTAATTGTTTTTTCCGTTCCCGGAAGGCCTAAAAGTTTAACTTGAATATCTTTGCCCGGCACATTTTTTACAACATCAAAATCAGTTCCTTCTATTGTCAACTCATCTGCCGGAGTAGAGCGAACGATAAACAAAGCACTGCGGAATGGCAAAACTTCTACTTTTACTTTTGCATCTGCCTTGAATTTGCCGAGAAACTTTTCTGTAGGATGATATTGATACACATAAAGCTCTGAAGTATTTTTACCTAAGCCAATTTCTTTATCCAACTCGATTGAATACG
>JANMZB010000638.1:0-14302 GCA_031382725.1 Sphingobacteriaceae bacterium
GCCCCGGTTCTTCGCTACTCTGTGCAAACTGAATTCGGTCATCAGTTCGTCAAGTTTATGCTTTTGCTCTGCCTTGGTGTATTTCCCCATTTCAAGCACCGCCAGAATATTATCTTCTACAGAAAGCTTTCTAAATACTGAAGCTTCCTGCGCAAGGTAACCGATACCTTTTTGCGCCCGGCGATACATCGGGTCTTCAGTTATCTCCTCATCCTGAAGATAAACGTGGCCTTCATTCGGTTTTATCAATCCCACAATCATATAAAACGAAGTGGTTTTACCCGCACCATTCGGACCAAGTAAACCAACTATTTCCCCTTGCTCAACATGAAAGGACACGTTATTTACAACCGTACGCTGTTTGTACTTCTTTACAAGGTTCTCTGCTTTGAGTATCATTTATCTAAGATGCTGCGAATTCCTTTAACATTTAATTGAACCGAACGTTTCTCTTTCCAGATATTTTCTTCGATAGAGTAACAAATATCAAAAGGCACGCCTTTTTGCAGGAGAGGAAAGTATTTGCCCAGATTAAATCCGATACACTCAAAAGAAGGTGAATCGTTTTGGCAGATGCATAATTTCAAGTGATTATTTCCTACAATAGAAGCTGGACCCTTTAACTGAACATTCTTCGTTAAAAAAATCGGAGCCATGTTCAAGGGGCCAAATGGTGCAAACTGATTTAGTATTCTAAATAGTTTACCATTAATATCCTTCAATTCGATAGTCGCATCAATGGAAATTTCCTGTATTAGTAATTCAGGGGGAATTGTTCGGGAAACCACTTCTTCAAAACGCTGCTGGAAAGCCGGAATATTTTCGGGTTTCATGGTTAAACCAGCTGCATATTTATGCCCGCCGAACTGTTCGAGCAAATCGCTGCATGAACAAAGCGCTTCGTATAAATCGAAACCAATAACTGATCGTGCGGAACCAGCTGCGTGTCCGTTCGAATTTGTTAACACGATAGTGGGCCGGTAATACTTTTCAGTAAGTCGCGACGCCACAATTCCAATTACTCCCTTGTGCCAATCCTCCTGGTAAACCACGGTAGTTTTCCGCTCGATTTGGGTAGGATCATTATCGAGCATTGCCAGTGCTTGTTCGGTTATAGAACTATCGAATTCTTTTCTCTCTGTATTTTTTATGTTGATGGCAAGACTTTGTGTTCTCGCCGCAACTTCATCATCGGCGATAAGCAAACTCACAGAATGCTTGGCGTCATCAATCCGCCCTGCGGCATTAATGCGCGGGCCGATCATAAAAACCACATCGGTAATTGTGTACTGCTTCTTGCCAGAAAGTTCTATAAGTGCAGATAATCCGCTGCACGGCGATTCGTTCAATTTCTTCAATCCATACCATGCCAAAACCCGGTTTTCGCCGGTAAGGGGTACAATATCCGAAGCAATACTTACCGCTACCAAATCCAGGTAGCAGCAAATTTCATCAAAAGGAATATCGTTTTTTTGAGCGTATGCCTGTACAAGCTTAAAACCTATCCCACAGCCGGAAAGTTCTTTATAAGGGTAATCACAATCAGCTCTTTTAGGGTCAAGCACAGCAACAGCTTCGGGTAAAATGCTTCCCGGAGTATGGTGGTCGCAGATAATGAAATCGATGTTCAGACTGTTTGCATAGTCAACCTTATCCACCGATTTGATACCACAGTCGAGTGCAATTATTAAGCTATAACCATTCTCATTTGCGTAATCAACTCCCTGGAAAGAAATGCCGTAGCCTTCTTTGTACCTATCGGGAATATAATAATCCAGATGCTTGTGATATTTGCGTAAAAAACTATATACCAGGGCTACAGATGTAGTGCCATCAACATCGTAATCGCCGTAGATTAAAATTTTCTCTTCTGCAAGGATTGCCTGCTCGATGCGGAGGATGGCTTTCTCCATATCCTGCATCAAAAAGGGATCATGCAAATGGCACAGATCAGGTCTGAAAAAGCAACGCGCATCTGCAAAAGTAGTAATGCCTCTCTTCACCAAAAGAGAAGCTAACACCTCCTCAATCTGAAGCGATTGCATTAATTCCCGGATAGCTTTTTGGTTAGTTACTTCCTGCTCTGCCCACCTTTTTTGCATATCTTTGTTAAGGTCTAACGGGTAAATATACTATATAAATAGAAATTTCTCCGGCCTCAGTTTGTAAGTAATTCATTGTCAAATAATCAATTTTTGTGAAGGTACACGCGCTTTACGAGGGCTCTTATTCTGTAGATAGTTCAAAGAAATTCTTACCATTTAATCCGGCAATACACCAAGCTAAAGACCGGCCTGCATCATTATTTGTTTACGTTCAGCCTTTCTTGCTCGAGACTTCTGCGGGATTGAT
Source organism: Sphingobacteriaceae bacterium (assembly GCA_031382725.1). GTDB lineage: Bacteria > Bacteroidota > Bacteroidia > Sphingobacteriales > Sphingobacteriaceae > Paradesertivirga. The sequence continues at coordinate 2,353 of JANMZB010000638.1, forward strand.
GGTGCTCGATACCGGCCTTGGATTTAAGAACGCTCAGGGTGAATTAATTCTTCATGAAAATATTCGTAAAGAGGGATTTGATTACCGCGATGTAAACTACGTGCTGATGTCGCATTTGCATTATGACCACTCGGGTGGGATGATTTATGAAAACAATGGCAAAATGGAGCTTAGTTTTCCGAACGCTGAATATGTAATTCAAAGAGGGGAGTGGGAGGCGGCATATAGCTCGAGTTCTAAATCGTACCGAACCGAAATATTTGATGTAGTGCAGCGGAGCGGAAGCATTCATTTTATCGAAGGGAATGGAAATTTGACTCAGGCAGTCAGCTACGAATTAACCGGCGGTCATTGCGAATTCCATCAGGTATTCCTGATTGAAGATGAAAATGAAAAAGTGTTTTTCGGTGCGGATATTTTGCCTGAGCCGGAACAGTTGCTTAGAAAGTTTAAAGCTAAATATGATTTTGATGGTGCTAAGTCTATGGAGCTTCGGGAAAGTTTCGGAAAGCTGGCTGCATTAGAAAACTGGACTTGCTTATATTATCACGCTAAAAGTCAACCAATTTCAAAAGTTGCTGAACAAGATGGTGCTTTTAAAATCTTGTCCGTTTAATCCTAATTGATTATTTCTTAGCAATTAGATTAAAGGAGATTTCGAAATCATCATCAATTGCCTTATCTCCAATATCTCCAAAAAAGTTTTTAGAGCGGTACTTGATTCCGTATTTTGTACGGTCTACTTTTACATTTTTGGCGACAGCAACCACTGTGTTTTTTTGTCTTTTGATCGTTGCCGGAAAAGTAATAGGATTTGAAACTCCTTTTATGGTAAGATTGCCAGTCACTTTTGCCCGTTCTTTGCCGGTTGGCGTAACGCTGGTAATTTGAAATGTTGATGCCGGATTGTTAGCTACCGAGAAAAAATCATCGCTCTTTAAATGTCCCAACAATCTGTCGTAAGAATTTCCTTTCAGATCGCTAATGTCGATGCTCGTCATATCGATGTTAACCGAGCCGCCGTTCAGGTTTTTACCGTTAAAAATTAGATTGCCGGTTGATAGCTTGATCGTACCATTATGACTTCCGCCGATTTTTCTTGCCACCCATTCAATCGAAGAGTTTTTACTGTCGACCACAAAGGTCTCCGTGGCAACGGGTTTAAATGATAAAAATAGTATTACAAGGAAAGTGGGGATTAAAAATTTCATATTCAACTAACGATTAAAATTCAGATTTAATATAGCACAGAATTATTCTTCCTCATGGAAGGGATAGCGGTAATCTTTGGCCGGATCTAAAGTTTCTTTAATAGTTCTTGGCGAAACCCAGCGAAGCAGATTGATCATCGAACCCGCTTTATCATTAGTTCCCGAACCGCGGGCACCTCCAAAAGGCTGCTGCCCAACTACCGCACCAGTACATTTATCGTTGATATAAAAATTGCCAGCCGAGTTGCGCAAAGCGATTGTTGCCTGCTCAAACATACCGGTCTTGTGCAATGATAGCACCTGTTAACGCATAAATGGAAGTGTTGTCAATTATTTTGAGCGTCTCTTCGAACTCTTCATCCGGATAAACATAAATAGTTAAAACCGGGCCGAATAGCTCCTCGCACATGGTTTGGTAGTACGGGTCCTTAGTAACAATCACTGTTGGTTCGATAAAATAACCTTCCGATTTATCGTAATTGCCGCCTGAAATTATTTCTAAAACGGGGTCGCTTTTTGCGGCATCTATAGCTTTACTCAATTTATCGAACGACTGTTCATTAATTACTGCGTTCACAAAGTTGCTGAAATCTTCTACAGGGCCAACCTTGATCGAAGCTAAATCGGCCAGCATAAATTCCTTAACCTGCGCCCAAACTGATTGCGCAACATATACCCTCGAACATGCAGAACATTTCTGTCCCTGATATTCGAAAGCACCGCGAACAATTGCCGTACTCGCCACCTTTACATCAGCAGAGCTGTGAACCAGGATAAAATCTTTACCTCCTGTTTCACCCACAATGCGGGGATAAGTTTTGTATTTATGAATGTTGGTGCCAATCGTTTTCCAGATTTCCTGGAAAACTTTAGTTGAACCAGTGAAATGAATGCCCGCAAAATCTTTGTGATTAAAGATCACTTCGCCGGCAGCTGGCCCATCGACATATATTAAATTTATAACCCCATCGGGAATGCCAGCCTCTTTGAAGATCTGCATAATCACGTTTGCAGAATACACTTGTGCGTCGGCCGGTTTCCAGACAACCACGTTTCCCATTAGGGCGGCGGATGCTGGAAGATTGGCCCCAATTGCTGTAAAGTTGAAAGGTGTAAGAGCGAATACAAAACCTTCAAGTGGACGTTGCTCGACCCGATTCCAAACACCTTTCGGCGATACCAGCGGTTGCTGCGAATAAATTTCAGAAAGATATTGTACGTTAAAACGTAAAAAATCCACCAGTTCGCAGGAAGCATCAATTTCCGCTTGATAAGCGTTTTTTGATTGCGCCATCATGGTTGCGGCATTCAATTTATAGCGGTATGGCCCGGAAGCCAGCTCAGCAGCCTTCAGAAAAATAGCTGCACGTTGTTCCCATGCCATATTTTCCCATTTGCTTTTCGCTGATAAGGCGGCATTTATGGCATCTTCAACATGGCTCTTATTTCCTTCATGGAAATGGCCAATAACCTTGCGGTGATTATGCGGCGGTCGGATTTCCTTTTTTACGCCAGTCCGCACTTCCTTAGCTCCAATGTACATCGGAATATCTGCTTCATCCGCGTAAGCGTTATTTAAAGCGTCCTTTAAAAGCTTGCGCTCATTGCTGCCCGGAGCGTAATTTAGAACGGGTTCATTAACTACTGCCGGTACTTTAAAAAATCCCTTAGTCATACTGCAATTTATAAATTAATTAAGCCAAACGGTATAGTAAGAACTGTCGGGCGGGTTATTTTATTATGAATTTTAGGGTAAGCTAAAAGGTGCTATAAATACTTCTGACCCGAGCATCGACAGTTAATATGCCCTGACCGGGCAGGCTTCTTTCTTTTCCTTGGATGAAAAGAAACAAAAATCAAGGCTTTCGAGCCTTGAGCTAAAAGTTTAAAAGAAGGCTATCTGCAATCCAAGCCGCGGGTTAAGGCTGTGCTGGCTGGAGGTTTCCCTAATACGCTTCTCCGGATTGCTTCCCGTCAGCTTATTATGTTCTTTCGGCAAGCCTTCTTTTTAAACTTTCTTAACGCTCAATCCTCTGAGGCCGGCCTGCTTGATGCATTTGGCGTTTGAACTTCCGTAACAAAGAATCACTAAAGTAACATAAGAGCGAGCTTTGGCCCGAACAGAACGGCGGCCGAGCTTTCGTTGTGTTCTTGATTTTTTTGGTACTTTTTTCATCAAGGAAAAAAGGACTAGGCCCATGCCCTGCTATGAGGGCGATGTATGAATCCTTTAGTAACGACTGGAAACAACAATGGCTAGCCATCGCAAATTTGTTGAAATTGGATGATAACCCTTAATTATTGAAGAACATGTCTGGTTTACCTCGGGTGCATAAACTTTAAGCAAAGAATGTAATTGTTATCTTTACCCCATGCAGTATTTGCGCCTTCTTTTACTTCCATTCTCACTTATTTATGGATCTATTATCTGGCTCAGAAACGCGATGTATGATGCTGGGATATTCCGCTCAGAAAAATTTTCGGTTCCGGTAATTTGCATTGGTAATTTGGTTGTTGGAGGTGCCGGAAAAAGTCCGATGGCTGAATACATAATACGATTGCTGAAAGATAAAGCAAGAGTGGCCGTATTAAGCAGGGGTTACGGACGCAAAACAAAGGGATTTCGATTGGTTAAACCGGATGATTCGGTCGCCAATACCGGTGATGAACCCTTACAGTTTAAAAAGAAATTTAAAGATGTAACCATCGCGGTAGCGGAAAAAAGAGTTGAAGGAATTAATCAGCTGAAAGATAAACATGATGTGATTATTCTTGATGATGCATTCCAGCATAGGGCGGTAAAAGCCGGTTTAAATATTCTTCTTTTTGATTATAGCCGTCTTAACGATTTCTTTTTAATATTTCCGGCAGGCGACTTCCGTGAACCATTCTCCGGTAGAAAACGTGCAGATATTTTGATGATTTCTAAATGCCCTGAGAATTTATCAGATACTGAAAGGGCTGAAATAAAAAAAAGAGTTAAACCCTTTCCAGGCCAGAGTCTGTTTTTCTCCTACCTCGATTATGGAAATTTAATTTCCCTTAATTTAAAAGACGAAAGGCCTTTATCGTCCATTTCAAACGATACAACAGTCTTTTTGCTGACCGGTATAGCCTATCCTCAACCTTTACGGAGGAAGCTTGAAGGTTTTTCAGATGCAATCATTCATCACGATTATCCCGATCATCACAACTTCAGCACGAGAAATATTACTAAACTTGCAGATGAGTTTAAATCCTGCACATCAGTAAAAAGGTTAATCATCACCACAGAAAAAGATTCCCAGCGATTACAATCTGGCTCTTTAATGGAACTTTTAAAAGATTTGCCGGTTTATTACCTGCCGATATCAGCTAAAATTCATCAGCCTGATGAAGCCAGGTTTAATGCTTTAATCGAAAATTATGTTGCAGAATATATACAGCACAACAGCATACATCAAAAATAAAATCGGCGATTTCGTTCCTGAAATTGGAATCATCCTGGGAACGGGACTTGGAGGATTGGTCAACGAAATTGAAATTCAGCATAAGCTGATGTATTCAAACATTCCGAATTTCCCCATATCTACGCTTGAGTTTCATTCCGGCAGGCTGATTTTTGGAATACTTCAGGGCAAAAAAGTGGTAGCTATGCAGGGTCGGCTTCATTTTTATGAAGGGTATGATATGCGCCAAATAACCTTCCCCGTAAGGGTGATGAAAATGCTGGGCGTAACGAATCTTTTTGTTTCAAATGCCAGCGGTTCTTTAAATCCGGACTACAAAACGGGCGATCTGATGATAATTGAGGATCATATAAATCTGCAGCATGATAACCCGTTGCGCGGTAGAAATTTCGAAGAACTTGGTCCGCGGTTTCCCGACATGAGTGAACCTTATAACCGGGATTTAGTTAAGAAAGGGATGGAAATCGCCCTTACAAATAACATAAAATGCCATAAGGGCGTTTACGTTTCTGTGCCCGGCCCCAATCTTGAAACTAAAGCAGAATACAGATATTTAAGGATTATTGGCGGCGATGCTGTCGGAATGAGTACGGTGCCCGAAGTTATTGTGGCCAATCACATGGGCTTACCGGTTTTTGCCATTTCGGTGCTTACAGATGAGGGGTTCCTGGAAGATCTCCAACCAGTTTCTGTCGAAGATATTATTAAGGTGGCTGAAACGGCAGAGCCTAACATGACTACAATCTTAAAAGAACTGATCGCATCTCTGTAATGAAACGCATTCTCCTGGTCATTTCTCTGTTTTTTATTCTTTACGGAAAGACAAGTTTCGCCCAAACGGAAGATCCGCGAATGCGAGAGCCAAGAGGTGTTATCAAACCACCGAAACCAAAGCCTGTACAAGATGTAAATGAGGAACTCGATTCTTTAAGAAAGATCGAAGATGAAGGCCGCGATACACTAATTATTACTGCAAAATTTATACGCTATACAACCCTTGGTTTATTGCAGGATAGTACCCAAACATTGACACTGGACACTACATTTCGGAATTTTCATAATTATAATCCATTAAATCAGCCGCAAAGGCCGACTTTAAATCTTGGCAATTTCGGACTGGCTTACCGCGAAATGTTGTATTCGCCATCTCAAACAATTGGATTCGATCCGGGCTTTCATTCGCTGGATGTATATCGCTTAACCCAGGATTCTATCCGATATTATAAAGCCAGAAGTCCTTTTACTGCATTGAGCTATATAAATGGAAATTTGAAAGAGCAAGTATTCAGAGTCACACATTCTCAAAACATTAAGCCCAACTGGAATATTGGAGCTAATTATTTTCGGGTAGGATCGGAAGGATTTTACCGAAACCAGCAAGGCGATCATCTAAATGCCGCGGTTTTTACCTGGTACGAATCAAAAAATAAGCGTTATAATTTGCTTGCAAACGCACTTTTTAATACGTTGAGAGCGGCTGAAAATGGATCAATAGTCAATGATTCAATCTTTACAGTTACAAATTCAAATCGGAGCGGTACGGAGCTAGTAAGGTTGGGAAATGGAAATCAGAAGTTTAAAAAGGAAACTTCTCCTCATCAAGAATGGAAACATAAGGAATACTTTTTTAAGCAGTTTTATTATATCGGAAGGCTGGATAGTGCAGCAGCAAATTCAAATATCCTTCCCACTCAAAGAATTTCTCACGCATTTAACTATTCTAATCGAAGCTATAAGTTTTTCAAAAATGAGCTTCAGGATTCCATCAATTTCGCTTTGCCCAGATTTGCGAATGATACAATCCCACTTATAAAAGATTCTACAAATGTTAAAAATTTGAGAAATGAGTTTATGTATAGTTTTTATTTGAGGGGACGTTCGGTAAGCTTTATTAAGAATGAGTTGAAGCTAGATGTGGGTTTGCAACACGATTTGTACTGGTTTACCCAACGAAGTGATACTGTAAGATTTCGGAATACGCTGAAATCAAACACAGAATATAAAACAACAAATTTTCAAAATATCACCCTTAAAGCGAATGCAGGATATCAGTTCAGTGATCGGGTATCTATAACTGGAAACCTGCAGCAAATTGCGCAGGGAAGAAATGCAGGTGATTTTATGTACGATGCACAGACACAAATTTTGTTAAGCAGATCAGTTGGAAGAATTGTTCTGGGTGCTTTCCTTCAAAATAAATCTCCCGAAAGGATCTATGAACGGGTCAATTATACTTATCATCAATGGGAAGAGAACTTTCAAAAGACAAAAACAAGTAACCTGTCTTTCGCTTATATCAATCCGAAGTTCGGATTTAGCGCAAAAGCGGATTATTATTTAATTGCGAATCATCTGTATTTTGAGGCTGCAAAAGATTCCTTTCAAATCAAACCGGCTCAATTTGATAAAAACATAAACTTAATTAAGCTAACGCTTTCCAAACGTTCACGACTAGGAAAGTTTAACCTCGAAAATTTCTTAGTCTATCAAAAGACGGATTTTACAAGCATATTAAGAACACCAGAGCTTTATACTTACAATAGTTTCTATTTTGGAAGTCGCATTTTCAAAAGCATTACGGCTAACTTGGGTATAGATGCCCGCTGGAACAGTCCTTTTCCTGCGCCATCGTATGCTATAAATGTGAGTCAATTCTATAATGGAGACGCTGTTGAATTTGAGTCTTATCCGATTGTTGATGTGTGGGCGAAATTTGCGTTAAAACGAGCTAATATCTTTTTACGATATGACTATGTCAACCAGGGTTTATTATCAAAAGGATATTATACTGTCGACAGATATCCGATGCCGAATAAGCTTTTGAAGTTTGGTGTTACCTGGAATTTTTACGATTAGCTTTTTATCGCTCCCGCGGAAAACTAGTATTGTGTCAAGTGTATTATGTCAGGCTGAGCGAAGTCGAAGCCTTTTGAAATTACCCTCCTACTTGCTATATTGACGTTATTTTAAAGCGCTTTGTCTTCCCGAACTTGTTTCGGGATCTCGACTACAAATAATCCAGCCCTCAACGAGATGCTGAAACTAGTTCAGCATGACACCAAACCAAGATTTACGTCATTTACATTGCTTTTTAATTGAATAAATCATCCCTCAAGGGTGACAATCGACACGACATTTATGGTTGACTTCAAATTAGGTCTTTTGCTTCTTTTTCTTTGCTGCCGGAAACAACACGTTATTCAGTATCAGTCGATAGCCAGGCGAATTAGGATGCAACTTTAATTCAGTTGGCGGATCGCCAACCGCATGTTGGTAATCTTCCGGATCATGGCCGCCATAAAAAGTAAATTGACCTTTTCCAAGTTCCCCATGAATATAACGCGCTTCATTAACAGATTTAGTCTGGCCCATTACTAAAACATCCGGCTTGATCTGTTCCTTTTTAAAAGCCGTAGTTTGTCCCATAAAACCTCTCACAACCTTATCATGATTCTGCGTGAGCATTGTTGGAACCACATCCCATTTAGCAGAAAAATCAAAAAGTGTAAAATAATCATTTGTTCGATCCAGCATTCTCGATTCGGTAGCATCTATAGATGAAAACTCGTAATGGTAAGGATTTAGGTCAAGCCTGAAATCTTTAAAAGCGAAGGTCTTGCTAAAGTCCAGCTTAGATTGTGCGTTCGGATCGGCACCATCGCCATCAAACATACTTTCACAAATATCAATACCTTCTGCCGCCAGAGCTATATCGTAACTATCAGTTCCGGAACACATCGCGAAAAGAAAACCGCCGCCTGCACAAAATTCTTTTATGCTCTTTGCAACAGCCAGTTTCATTTGAGAAACTTTTTTAAATCCCAGTTTAGCAGCCGTTGCTTCTTGATGCTTTACATCTTCAATATACCAGCTTGCTGTGCGGTAGGCCGACCAAAAACGCCCAAACTGCCCTGTGAAATCTTCGTGATGCATGTGTAGCCAGTCGTATTTGGGTAGGTTGCCTTTCAAAACTTCTTCGTCATACACTATATCATACGGAATCTCTGCATAAGTCAGCACTAGCGTTACGGCATCATCCCATGGTAATTTATTTTTTGGAGAATAGACAGCGATTTCTGGTGCCTTTTCCAGCTTCACCAATTCCATATTAACCGAGGGTTCTGATATTTCGGTTAGGATTGCTGTTACTTTAGAATCTGTAATAACTTGGTAGGTGACTCCTCTTAATTTACATTCGTTCTCTAAAGGCTGAGCATATTTGAAAAGAAAACTGCCTCCTTTGTAATTAAGTAACCAATCAGCCTCGAGGCCGTTTTTTAAAGTCCAGAAAGTTATACCGTATGCTTTTAAATGGTCCTTTTGTTCTTCATCCATCGGGATGAGAATTGAAGCCGCTTTTGTATTAAGCGATAAGATTATAAAAAGGAATATCCCGAACCATTTTAACATGTATGCAATAACGCTATTTACACTTGAAAAGATATAATTACAGTCAATTATTGATTTTAAAAATTGCTTAGCCAATCTATTTAAATAATTACCTTTGCCCACTTGTTAAATAATGAACGTATGAGCAAAGCGATAATTAAAACTGAAAAAGGCGACATGACCGTAGAATTCTACGACAAAGATGCGCCTAACACTGTGGCTAACTTTTTGGGCCTCGCTAAAGAAGGATTTTATAACGGTGTCACGTTTCATCGTGTCATTCCTGATTTTGTAATTCAGGGCGGTGATCCAACCGGAACAGGTGCGGGCGGTTCTAAAACCAAAATCAAATGTGAACTAACAGGTGACAATCAATATCACGACAGAGGTGTTTTATCAATGGCACATGCCGGCCGCGATACTGGCAGCTCACAATTCTTCATCTGCCATAGCCGCACAAACACAGCACATCTTGATCGTAATCACACTTGCTTTGGTAAAGTAATTGAGAATGTAGATGTGGTGGATGCTATCAATGCAGGCGATAAAATTTTAGGAGTAGACGTTATTGAAGAATAGAAAAATGGATTTGAGATTTATGGCAGATGGAGGGTATAAACCCATCTCATAACTAAAATCTCATATCTCATATCTCACAAAAAATGAACTTAAAAGGCTTAGTTGCAGTTTCCGGGAAACCGGGTTTGTATAAAATCATCGGACAAAATAAAACAGGTTTTGTTCTTGAAAGCTTAGATGAGCAGAAGGTAAAGCTAATTGTTAACCTTACTACTGCAAAGCTCGCATCTTTAGAAGACATAACCATTTTTGGTGAAGAGGGTGATTTGAAGCTAATTGATGTGTTGGAAAACATGAAGAGTGCAGCGTCTATTCCTGATCCAAAAGGGGATGGTACTACTTTAAGAAAGTTTTTTAGAGAAGTAGCCCCGGCTCATGATGAGGAAAGGGTTTACGCTTCAGACATGAAGAAGATTATTACCTGGTTTAACCTGATTAAAGATCTTCCATTGTTTACAGAGGAGGTTGGAGCTTCTCAGGATGAGAAGGATAGTTCTTTAGAGCCTGTTCAAGAAGTTGAAGTAATTCCGGAAGAAACTAAGCCGGTAAAAAAAGCAAAAAGTAAAACAAAGAAAGCTGAGTAATCAGCTTTCTTTGTTTAGAGATAATAGATTATCGCGCCAAGTAGCAGGCCAATAACAATCATCAACCAAAATCTCTTTTGCTCCTTATCGGGATCAATACCTTTATATCGATAGTTTCTTGGTTTCATATATTTTTATTCGTGATGATAAGGCTCGCCTTTTAAAATGGTGAAAGCTCTGTAAAGTTGCTCCACAAAAAACAGCCGTACCATTTGGTGTGAAAAAGTCATTTTAGAAAGCGACAATTTTTCGTTGGCCTTAATTAATAAGCTGTTGTCGAACCCATATGGCCCGCCAACTACAAAAACGAGATGCTGAATACTCGAAAGCATTTTCTTATTGAGTGTATCCGCAAACTTGGTTGATGAAAGTTCAGCTCCTCTTTCATCCAGTAGAATAATATAATCAGTATTAATTAAGTTTTTGGAAATTATTTCAGCTTCTTTAACTTTCTGTTGTTCTTCGCTCAGGCTTTTAGTGTTCTTTAATTCAGGTATTTCAACCATCTCAAACTTAATATAATGCTTTAAGCGTTTGAGGTATTTTTCAATACCCTCCTTCAGGTAATTGTCCTCAGTTTTCCCAATTGTAAGGAATGTAATCTTCATCGCGACTAATGAAATTTAACAAATGTACCTCTATATTTGATTAGCGATGGTAATAAATCAGGCTTATAAAACTAAATACTACATAATGAACGTATATAGATTTATAAACACAATAAGATGAAGAAAACTTTGTATGTTCTGGGATGTCTGTTAAGCATCGCATTTTACTCCTGCGGGCAGGAGAAAAAACCGGCCAAAGCAAGTGCTGTAAAAAAAGAAAAAAAAATGGAGTACAATAAATTAACACCTGAAGAGGAGCGCGTAATAGTGCGTAAAGGAACGGAATATCCGGGTACGGGTAAGCTTTTAAATAACAAGGAAAAAGGAACTTACACCTGCAAACGTTGTAATAATCCACTTTATTTATCAGATACTAAATTTGATTCGCATTGCGGATGGCCAAGTTTTGATGATGAAATTAAAGGAGCCGTAAGGCATATCCCCGATCCTGACGGGATGCGGACAGAAATTGTTTGTGCAAAATGCGGCGGGCATTTAGGTCACGTTTTTAAAGGAGAAGGATTTACGGCTAAGAATACACGTCATTGTGTGAATTCCGTTTCGATGAATTTTGTGCCGGCGGGTAAGTAAGAGATCTTAAAGCTCGTTTATTTTGAATCCTAAAAGTGGAAAACTTTTAGGATTTCTTTTTGGAAGAAAGTCTACATTAGAAATCAAAACTCTAAGCAATTATTGTTAGATATCAAGATGTCCAAACATGAAATCATCTCCTGTGAGCGATGCAGTTCACGTATTGAATGCAAGGCAAATGCTTATACTAAATGTCAATGTTCTTCTGTTAGATTAGACTTAAATGAGGTGCAATATGTAAGCGAAAACTTCGATGGTTGTTTATGTGCTGCGTGTTTAGTAGCCCTCAAAAATGAGTATCAGGATCTAATTTCTGCAAACTGATAGCATCCCAAATTGATTATCCGTTTTAGCTTTCTTGAAAAAATTCTAACTTCACGCCCAAATTTAAATTATGAAATTACTTGAAGGAAAAGTTGCATTAATTACAGGTGCTTCAAAAGGAATTGGGCGTAAGATTGCTCAAAAATTTGCCGAGCATGGTGCTAATGTTGCCTTTACATATTTATCCTCTGTAGAAAAAGGACTTGCTTTGGAAC
>JANMZB010000662.1:0-1024 GCA_031382725.1 Sphingobacteriaceae bacterium
ATATTATGGCCATCATTCGTTTTGGCGAGTACGAAATTCCTTTTCTTCAACTTCGTCAATTCATCCTTCGCAAGAAGAAAGAATTTAAATTGCCCAATGGGGAAATTGCCGTAATACCTGAAGAGTGGTTTACCCGCTATGCCGACTTGTTTGCCTACATTGAAGATGGGAAAGAGAAAGACCTAATACTTCAAAAACACCATTTGGCATTGGTTCATGAACTACAATATTCTAATCATGCCAAAGTCAGTATTTCACAAAAACTCGAGCATTTAAAAAACTTTGAAGAAATTGAAGATTACCCTTTGCCTGTAGACTTTCTGGCTCTTTTGAGGCCTTACCAAAAGGCCGGGTACAAAAGGATGCAATTCCTCAACAAATATAATTTTGGAGGCTGCCTTGCGGATGATATGGGTTTGGGGAAAACCGTTCAAACCCTCGCGCTATTGCAATCGCAAAAAGAAGCTGGCGTAGCAAATGCAAGCCTCTTGATTATGCCTACTTCATTGGTTTATAATTGGGAAATGGAAGCGAAAAGATTTGCGCCCAAATTGACCATATACAATCATACCGGATCCAATAGAATGAAAAATGCACAGCATTTTGAAAATTACGATTTGGTACTTACCTCCTACGGCACGACCCGTGCAGACATAGAGTTGTTAAAGCAATATTATTTCAATTATATAATTCTCGACGAATCGCAGGCCATTAAAAATCCGGATTCCAATATTGCCAGGTCGGTGAAAGAGCTCCGCTCCAAGCATAGATTAATACTTACAGGTACTCCTATTGAAAATAGTACGCTTGATTTGTGGTCGCAAATGAATTTCATAAACCCAGGTTTACTAGGGTCGGAGACATTTTTTAGAAATCAATTTTTAAATGCTATCGAAAAGCGCAACGATGAGCAAAGAAGCAAAAAATTATATTCCATCATCAAACCATTTATTTTACGGCGGCAAAAATCACAAGTAGCAACAGACTTGCCTCCAAAGATAGAGAACGTGCACTATTGCGAGAT
>JANMZB010000666.1:0-1271 GCA_031382725.1 Sphingobacteriaceae bacterium
TTATTATGCAATAAAACCACAAATATAATATCGTAATTCGTAAACACAATATTGGGATAATCAAAATAATGGGACGTCCAAAAGGATCCACGCATGGCCAACAACAATGTCATGGATGTGGAAAACATGTTAAAAATCTACGCCGTCATCTTGCACATACTACATGTTCCAATATAAACTCAAATACCATATTACCGTTACCCGCAATAGAACAACTTAATACAGATACTCCACAGATTATTGGAACTCAAATTGGTTATCAAATTCAATACAACACGCACCATACCGCACCAGTGTCTAGAAATAATTCTATTTACCCGAAAAGAATTATACCACAAAACAACAGCAATGACACAAGTCTATTCAATGATACACCATGCCATGATAATTTATCAGTTTCTGTATTATCTGTTAACACACAAGAAAAAGAAGCTGGATCGGACCACAAAAAATTGCGTTTAATGAACCAAAACATCAAATATACGCAATTAGATACATTAAACGAAGAACAGAACGAGTTACAATTAAATTACGAGTACAGTTCAGATAATAATTTTGATCAAGCATCCGATAATTCTTCCATGCAAATTCAGGAACCAAATGAATTAGCTGTTGTAAATCAAAACGGTGATAATAATTCAATAACAAAAGGCAATCTTGTTATAAAAACAGATGACATAATATATAATCGATTGGTATCTGAAGGATTTATTGCATACACGAAAATCTACGATGTATTTCGTCGTACACAGGTGCCATTATACGGATACGACTTAATTATTAAAACAATAGGAGATGAATTTGTAAAAAGAACAATTGACCCTATTAACCCTGAATTCACTCGTCGGACATACCTAAAACAACTATGCAAAAAATTCACTACAGCAGAACCACAAGTTCACACTGTACATCTTGAATCAAAATGGAATGACGAAAATCATTCCCAAAAGCGAATGGCAAGAGACACAGTTGAAGTAATTACATTTGATTTTAAAACACAATTGAATGATTTATTCAGTGATCAAACTCTATTCGGTGACATGGACAATTTGGTAGTTAACAAAAACCCGAATGACTCCAATAGTAAGTGGTTACCTTATAACATAATTGGCACTCACATTTATGAAGTTCTAGATGGAATGTGGTACCAAAAACATGCGAAATTACAAATTACAGACCCGACTACACAATTCTTATGTCCCATAGGATTTTACATTGACGCATCCGAAACGGTTGTCTATCAAAGATACAGTTTTCAACCACTGATCATG
>JANMZB010000573.1:0-1649 GCA_031382725.1 Sphingobacteriaceae bacterium
CCACCAGCACAATCACCATCGTATGCCAACGGATCGACAATAGATCCCATATGCGACATCTACATCGGTATTCACTGCCAATCATTTTATGAGCAACAAACTATATGTGGCTTGCGGCAGACAACAAACTCAAAGTCTTACAACAAAGCAACCCTCAATACATAACATCCCAAAAATGCTCCTCTATTCGAGGCGGATTACTTGCCCTTCAACAAGCACTTGATAACATAGCCGCCTACCTTCAACTCAAATCAACCTCCCCACAACACCACAACATTATAATATGTAGCTACGACGGCAAGCTCCTGCGCAAAATCAAGAACGGAACAAGGCAATATAAAACTGCCAAAAACATGCTAAGCGAGGAGCAAGGGCTATTTGAGGAGTTACATCCACTTTTACAGTCATTTCATACCTTCCAATTACATCGAAACACAAAACGGAATGACCCGCACTCTGTAGTAGCATTTGTAGTCGCAGAATGCCTCAGCAAACTGAAAAGCGCAAACAATCTAGTACTACACCGATACTCACCCACTGGCCCAGCAACGCTATGGCACCAAGCAGAAGAAGTCTCCCACAACCTCGAAATCACATTAAGACACGCTAGCACGTCAATCAACATGCGCCAATACATGCAAACCAAATACAAATGAAGAAATCAGGACATTGAAAACATTGACTGGAACATTCATAGCATTGCCTTAAGATCACAATCCAATAACCAACAAAAAACCACCACCCAAATGATCCACAACTGGCTCCCTGTCAACGGACACCCAGGACGCGCCAACACCTCACACAACCAGCAATGCCCAGCATGCCAAGAGAGAAAAGAAACTCAACAACACTTCTTCACCTGCAGCTACTACCGAGAGCAATGGAATACACACCTCAGATCAGAGGGGATTCAGGAACTAAACTGTGAGAAAAACTTTCTAAACCACATTTTACATTGGGCCATCACAAACCATTCTCAACAGGTACAAGAATTTCCAATTGAATCTGTCCCCACACAATATCATCAACTCATACAAGATCAACACAGCATCGGGTGGGACCAAATAATCCATGGAAGATGGGCCCGAGAATGGGTCCACCAGTTTGATCTCATCAAACCAAACCAAGGCGAACAACTAGCCACAGCAAAACTCCTCTCCATTTGGCAAGTCTTCCACAAAATCTGGCGTACACGCTGCGAGCTCCAACACAAAGATACGGAAACGAAAGAAACCCATCAACGCCAACAAATGCACCCAAAGGTACATGCCATATACAACCTAAAACATCAACTTGACCACATTGACCAACGCATACTTGATCAAGACCCGATCACCATCATTAACATGCCAACAAGAACTCTTAAAGACTGGCTCACTCGAACTGAAGCCTTTGTAAAGAAAGGCCTACAACGAGCAAAACAAAGATTAAAACAACGAAACAGCGCCATCACAATGTTCTTTCTTCCAAAGCCAAAGCACACCAACCTCCCAAATCAAACACCAATGCTTGCACATGACAGCACCCAAGACCTGACACAACATCACCCACCCAACAGAAACGCACAGGAAAACTTTCACCCTCCTTAACACACTACCCTACTCACCAAGTGGAAGTCACTACAGCATAGCGCTTTAGAAGCAAAAAAC
>JANMZB010000715.1:0-1047 GCA_031382725.1 Sphingobacteriaceae bacterium
CTGTGCTGTACGTTGAACTACGCAAGGCACTGTACGGCACCCTTAAAGCCGCCCTCCTATTTTGGAAAAAACTCACAGCCACCCTTGAAGGATGGGGTTTCACTATGAACCAATATGACTGGTGTGTCATGAATAAAATCATGAATGGAAAACAATGCACAATCCTATGGCACGAGGATGAAATTAAGATATCACATGTGGACCCGGCCGTTGTCGAATAGGTTCTGAAGGACCTAAGCCACGTCTATGGGAAGGAAGCACCCCTTGTAGTGACACGTGGTGGTATCCACGAATACCTTGGAATGACACTTGATTTTGACACGGTTGGGAAATGCAGTGTCCGGATGATTGACTATATCAAGGAAATGCTCGATGACCTGCCCACAGACATGCGAGGCCATGCATCATCACCTGCTGCAACACACCTTTTTGAGGTTGATTCAAACGGGATCAAATTAGATGAGCCCACGTCAATCATGTTTCATCACAACACAGCAAAATTGTTATTTTTATCCAAACGGGCGCGACCAGACATTCAAACCGCTGTGGCTTTCCTTACCACACGGGTCAAGGCACCGGACCAAGATGACTACAAGAAACTCACAAGGGTCATGAAATATCTGGAAAGCACCATCCACCTGTGCTTGACGTTAGAAATTGAAGACATGTCAGTGATCAAATGGTGGGTAGATGGGTCTTATGCGGTCCACCCAGACATGCGTAGCCACACTGGTGGCACTATGTCCCTTGGTAAAGGATCCATTTTTTCCTCATCAATTCGTCAAAAGCTGACCACCAAAAGCTCTACTGAGGCTGAGCTAGTCGCCGTTGCCGACATGATGCCACAAATTTTGTGGACTAGGTATTTTCTGGAGGCACAAGGCTATGCAGTGTCAGCATCCACCATCTACCAAGATAACCAAAGTGCCATGCTATTAGAAAAGATTGGCCGAGCTTCGAGTAGTAAACGTACTCGGCATATCAATATAAGATATTTCTTTGTGACGGTATCGAGACATAATAAAGAAAGTAAAAATGTAAAAATTG